>CBJMQH010000010.1:0-24297 GCA_966431825.1 uncultured Trinickia sp. | reverse complement strand
GCTCTTCGCCACACCGCTCGCGGCCCATGTGGCGCGGTGCCTCGCGCCCCAGGTCGGCGCGATGCTGATCAGCGCGAACCGTCATCTCGACACCTATACGGTACTGGCGACGCCGTTCGGCGCGCAAGTCGTGACCGATGCCACGCCCGACTTCGACGGCCCGCTCGCCGGCATCCTCGCCGGCTTGCGCGCGGCCCATACCGAACTCGTGCTGACCGCCCCGTGCGATACGCCGAACCTGCCGACCGATCTCGCCGCCCGGCTGCTCACCGCGCTCGATGCCGCCCAGGCCGACATCGCCATGGCGGTCACGATCGACCCGGAAGGTCGTCGCTCGCCGCACCCGGTGGTCGCGTTGATCCGTCGCACGCTCGCCGACGATCTGGCCGCGTTCCTCGCTGCCGGCGAGCACACGGTGCGCACGTGGTACGCACGCCACACGCACATCGAAGTGCCGTTTGCCGACGAGCGTGCGTTTTACAATGCCAACTCTTTGCAGGAGCTCGCCGATCTCGAGCGGCGCTGACCGTGCCCCGCCTCGAGCCGCACGGGCTCGATCGGGCGCCTGAAGCCACGTTTCGTCTCGCACGCCCTCGGCCCGGCGCCTCCATCACTGATGACGACCTCCGACGACATTTCCAGCTGCCTCGCGACGCATGACCCGAATGCGCTGCCCGTTGCCGTGGCGCAGGCCGTCGTTCGCCGTTTCGCCGTGCCCGTCGCCGCTACCGAGCGCATCGCGCTGCGCAGCGCCCTCGGGCGCGTGCTCGCCGAAGACGTCGTCTCGACCATCGATGTGCCCGCGCACGACAACTCGGCCATGGACGGATATGCCTTCGACGGAACGCACCTCGGCGGCGGTGATCCTTCCGGTCTGCTCACGCTCGACGTCGTCGGCCAGGCGTTGGCCGGCCATCCGTTCACTGCACCGCTCGGTCAAAGACAGGCCGTGCGCATCATGACGGGCGCACCGATACCGCCCGGCTGCGACACGGTCGTCCCCCAGGAGCTTGTCACGCGCGAACCCGCCGGCGGCACCCGGATCACATTCGCGACAGGCACGCTCGCCCGCGGCGCCAATCGCCGGGGACGGGGCGAGGACCTGCCGCGCGGCGGCGTCGCGCTTGCAGCCGGGCGTACGCTGCGCGCGTCCGACCTGGGCCTCGTCGCCTCGCTGGGTATCGGCGAGATCGTCGTGCGGCGCCGTGTTCGCGTGGCCTTCTTTTCGACGGGCGACGAGTTGCGCTCGCTTGGCGAACCGCTCGCAACGGGCTGCGTCTACGACAGCAATCGGTACACGCTCTTTGCGATGCTCGAACGGCTCGGCGCCGAAACGCTCGATCTGGGCATCGTCCGCGACGATCCAGCCGCGCTCGAAGCGGCGCTGCGCACGGCCGCAGACTGCGCCGACGTCGTCATCACATCGGGCGGCGTATCGGTCGGCGACGCGGATCTGACGCGCCGGCTGTTCGCGACGCTCGGCGACGTCGCGTTCTGGCAGATGGCAATGAGGCCCGGCCGCCCGCTCGCGTTCGGCCGCATTCGGGCCGATGGCCAACCGGTGACGGGCAACGAGGCCACCTACCCGAGCGTACAGGCAGGGCGCGATCGCCCCGCCCTCTTCTTCGGTCTGCCCGGCAATCCCGTCGCCGTGATGGTGACGTTTTACATGATCGTGCGCGATGCCCTCATCGCGATGGCAGGTGCCGATGCCTCACCGCCGCTGCAATTCGCCGCTGCGACGACGGCCGCGCTCAAGAAGCGCGCGGGCCGCACCGAGTTTTTGCGCGGCGTCGCCGCGCGCGGCCCGGACGGCAACTGGCAGGTCACGCCGACGCGCTCGCAGGGCTCCGGGGTATTGAGCGCGATGAGCGAAGCCAATTGCTTCATCGTGCTGCCACACGATCAGGCCGACGTCGCGGCCGGTTCGGCCGTCGAAATCATGCCGTTCGATGGGCTCATCTAACAATTACCGATTACCCGTTCGACTACCACTGCCGTTCTTTCGCCCATGAAAAAACAAATTTTATCGATCGCGCCGGGACAGACCGCGAAGGCGCTCATCCTCGTCTACCTGACGTTCAGCATGCCTATCGTGTTGGTCGGCGTACTCGCCGCATTCTTCGAAACGGGGAAAGTCGAGCTCAGCACACTCGTGAGCGCACTGCTCCTGAATGCAATCCTCGGCTTCGTGCTGCTCTGGATTGCGTGCCACGTCTATAACTGGGTCGCTTCGCGTTTCGGCGGCGTCGAAATCGTCCTGTCGGACGTGCCGGAAGAAGCGTGATGGCGGATGCAATCCGCGCCGCTACGCCCGAGCACGTAGACGCGATGCTCGCGCTGATGCGCGAACTCGCTGAATTCGAAAAGCTCACGCACCTGTTCGTCGCAACGCGCGAGAGCCTGCACGCGGCGTTGTTCGGGCCGCAACCGGCCGCCGAAGCGCTCGTCGCTACGCACGACGCGCGCGTGGTTGGCTATGCGCTCTACTTCCAGAATTTCTCGACGTTCCTGTCGCGTCGCGGCCTCTACCTCGAAGATCTGTACGTGCAGCCGGCACTGCGAGGCAGCGGGATCGGCACAGCACTGCTGCGGCGCGTGGCGGCGATCGCCGTCGAGCGGCAATGCGGCCGCTTCGAGTGGTCGGTGCTCGACTGGAATCAACCCGCGATCGACTTCTATACGAAGATGGGGGCGACGGTGCTGCCGGACTGGCGCATCGTGCGCGTCACCGACGCCGCGCTGACCCGACTCGCGGCAAGCGCGTAGGGCACAACGCGCAACACGCCGGCGCGGACCGCCCGCCCGGCGATCCCGGGCACACCGGCGCGCACCTGGCACTATGCTTCGGGTTCCTCAGGATTGGCCGAGGCGTCGCCGAGGAGCCGCTCGGCCTCTTCGCCTGGCAATGCCTCGACGTGGCGCAGCTTCGTGTTCATGACGCGGGTCCTGCGCTCGGCGGCTTCGATGGAACGCGTGACCGTCTCGAGTTGCGCTTTGGTCCGGGCGAGTACGTCGCCGAATTTCCCGAACTCGGTCTTCACCGCCCCGAGCACCTGCCAGACTTCGCTCGAACGCTGCTCGATCGCCAGCGTGCGAAAGCCCATCTGCAAGCTGTTGAGCAGCGCGGTCAACGTAGTCGGACCTGCGATCGTCACACGATAGTCGCGCTGCAACTGATCGCTGAGGCCGGGCCGGCGCAACACTTCGGCGTACAAACCTTCCGTCGGCAGGAACAGCAGCGCGAAATCGGTCGTGTGCGGCGGCGCCACGTACTTTTCGCAGATCGTGCGCGCCTCGTTGCGCACACGCGTCTCGAGCGCTCGCGCAGCTTCATCGACCGCCACCGAGTCGGCGCGCTCCTGCGCGTCGATGAGCCGCTCGTAGTCCTCGCGTGGAAATTTCGCATCGATCGGCAGCCAGACTGGCCCACTCGCCCGATCGCCCTGACCGGCTGCCCGCCCCGGCAGCTTGATCGCGAACTCGACGCGCTCGCTGCTCTTGGGCACCGTCGCGACGTTTTTCGCATACTGGTCGGCGGTCAGCATCTGCTCCAGCAACGCCTCGAGCTGCACTTCTCCCCATGTGCCGCGCGTCTTCACGTTCGTCAGCACCTTCTTCAGGTCGCCGACGCCCGCGGCCAGCGTCTGCATTTCGCCAAGCCCACGGTGCACCTGTTCGAGCCGCTCCGACACGAGCCGGAACGATTCGCCGAGACGCTGCTCGAGCGTGGCGTGCAGCTTCTCGTCTACCGTGCGCCGCATCTCATCGAGCTTCGTTGCGTTGTTGGCTTCGATATCCCTCAGACGCGCTTCGAGCGTCGCACGGACTTCGGCGAACCGGCGGTCGTTCGACTCGATCAATTGAGCGAGCTGCTGGTTTTGCACCGTCGCCACGCTCGTGAGCTGCGCGGCGAGCGCCTGTTGAAACTGCGAGAACCCACCGCCGAGTTCGGCGCGCGACAGGCGCGAGGTCTCGGCAATATCGCCGCGCAATGCACGTTCGAGGCGTTCGAATGCGCGGGCCTGAAGCTCACCCGACGCCTCGATCCGCTCGCCGAGTTCTTCGGTCGCAAAGTCCCGCGCACTCACCCCGCCGCGCATGGCAAATACGAGCGCGATCGCCAGAACGGCGACCGCGCAGGCCAGCACGATCGTCAGTACCGTCATCATGAACGCGAGCGTGCGAGGACGTTGGGGTTGATCGGGTTCGGCGGTTGCCCCGCGTGCGGTCCTTCCCCAAGCGCGGCAATGAGATTGTCGGCCGCGAGGTTCGCCATGGCGCGCCGCGTCGCCTGTGTCGCGCTCGCGATGTGCGGCGTCAGTACGACGTTCGGCACTTCGAGCAGTCCCGGGTGCAGGTTCGGTTCGCCCTCGAACACGTCCAGAGCGGCAGCGCCGATGCGGCCCCCGCGCAGCGCGTCGACAAGCGCCGCATCGTCGACGATGCCGCCGCGTGCAATGTTCGTCAGCGTCGCGCTCGGTTTCATCAGCGCAAGCTCCGTCGCACCGATCGTGTGGTGATTCTCGGCCGTGTAAGGCAGCACGAGCACGACATGGTCGGCCTCGCGCAGCAGCGCCTCTTTCGAGCGGTAGCTGGCGGCGAGTTCCGACTCGATCTCGGGTGCCACGCGCGAACGATTGTGATAGACGACGCGCATCGAGAAGCCGCGCGCGCGCCGCGCGAGTGCCTGCCCGATGCGCCCCATGCCGATGATGCCCAGCGTCGAACCATACACGTCGCTGCCGAGAAAGCCGTCGTAGCGCCACGCGCGCCATTGGCCCGCGCGCAGCCAGTGCTCGCTTTCGGCGATGCGGCGCGCGGCAGCCATCATCAGCGCCCAACCGAAATCGGCCGTCGATTCGTTGAGCACGTCGGGCGTGTTGGTCGCGAGCACACCCCGCGCGTTCAGCGCCGCCATGTCGAAGTTGTTGTAACCGACCGCCATGTTCGAGACGACACGCAACCGCGGGGCCGCATCCAGTTGCGCCGCGCCAATCGGGTCGCCGGCCGTCAGCGCGCCGTCTTTGTCCGCGAGCCGCGCCCCGAGCGCATCGGGCGACAGGGCCGGCCCGTCGTTCCAGTCAACTTCGAAGTACTGCCGAAGGCGCTCGACCACCTCGGGAAAGATCGGCCGTGCGACGAGAATGCGCTGCATTGCGTGGCTCCTAAAGAACACCCACGTGGTCAACAGGAAGACGGGAACAAGTATGCCGCCGGCCCACGCGAGGTAGGCGAAAAAGCTGGGCATACGCACGCCGCGCGATTCGGCAATCGCTTTCACCATGAAGTTCGGCGCATTGCCGATGTAACTGTTCGCGCCCATGAACACGGCGCCGGCGGAGATCGCCGCCAGCGTCGTCGCGCCCGTTGTCATCAGCGTACCCGCGTCGCCGCCGACCATGTTGAAGAAGACGAGATAGGTCGGTGCATTGTCGAGGAACGAGGACAGGATGCCCGTCGCCCAGAAGTACATCGCGTCGATCGGCCTGCCTTGCGCATCCGTCACGAAGCCGAGCACAGGCGCGAAGACGCCGTGGGGACCGGCGCGCAGCATCATGATGACGGGCGCGATCGTCACGAAGATGCCGGCGAAAAGCTTGGCGACCTCCTCGATCGGCGCCCAGGTGAACGCGTTGCCGGTGCGTGCGGTGCGCGGCGTCACGGCCAGCGACACGAGCGCCAGCACGACGAGCGCCACATCGCGTACGGCGTTTTGCAGCGCGACGGACGTACCGAATATATCGAACTCGACGCCGGGCTTCCAAACGCCGCTCAGGAGCACGAACGCAATCACGATCGCGAGCAGCAGGAAGTTGATCTTGCCTTCGATGGCGACGCCATGCGTATCCGGCGTACGGTCGAGGAACGGCTTGCCTTCCTCGCTGCTGCGGCGGTGGAAGTAAGTGTCGAGCAGATAGAACAGGCCGAGCAGCACCGTGCAGATGAACAGCATGGGCAGCGCGAGATGTCGCGTTGTCCAGAAAAAGCTCACGCCGTTCAGGAAGCCGAGGAACAGCGGCGGGTCGCCGAGCGGCGACAGCGAGCCGCCTGCGTTCGCGACGAGGAAAATGAAAAATACGACCACGTGCACGACGTGTTTGCGGTTATCGTTTGCGCGCAGGAGCGGCCGGATCAGCAGCATCGCGGCGCCCGTGGTGCCCATGATGCTCGCGAGCACCGTGCCGAGTGCAAGAATCGCCGTATTCGTGCCGGGCGAGCCGTGCAGGTTGCCGCGCACACAGATGCCGCCTGCAATCGTGTACAGCGCCGCGAGCAGAACGATGAACGGCACGTATTCGGCCACGAGCGCGTGAGCAAGCTCATGGACAGCCGCGCCCGCGCCGAACACATACGCGAACGGCACGACGAAAGCGAGCGCCCAAGCGGCCGCGATCTTGCCGAAGTGGTGATGCCAGAAGAGCGGCGCCACGAGCGGACACACCGCAATCGAGAGCAGCATCGCAGCGAACGGCAGTGCCCACGGCAGTGTCAGCGCCGCGCCGTCGGGGACCGCCGCTGCCGCGTGTGCAGCGCCCGCGAAACACAAGAAAGCGGCCAGCCCCGCCCTGCGCGCCCATGCGGCAGGTCGTTTAGTCATCTTTCACCTCTGTCTGGTTTGGCGCGACGCGCGCGCCGGCGAGGCGGCGCCGCGTCAGGCGCCGCGCACGATGATCGCGTGCACGCGGTAGGGTCCGTGCGCACCGAGCACGATGGTCTGCTCGATATCGCCGGTGCGGGACGGTCCCGAAATAAAGTTGATCGCACGCGGCGGCTCGCCGCGCTCGGCCCGGATCAGCGCAAACGCCTCCTCGTGGCCCGCGACGATGCGCGAAGCCGGTACGATCGCGATGTGCGTTTCGGGCAACAGCCCGGCCGACACAGCAGTCTGCGGGCCCGAAAGCAACACGATCGACCCCGTTTCCGCGGTGGCGCAGAAGCAATCCGTAATCCCGACGAAATCCGTCGACGCCGGTTTGCGAAATTCGACGGCAACGCCTGATTGGGCCCAGGGCAGCGGCTCTAGCGTGCGCCAGGCGACAGCATCGGTCGGCAACCCGTTCGTGCTCAAGTAGCGCGAAACGGCGGCCGGGACCTCTGCGAGCAGTTCGACCTCGTCGACGGTGCTCGCCATGCGCCGCGCCTCTTCGACGAACCGTGCCACGAGCGCGTCCGTATCCGGCGCAACCGCAGGCCTCGGGCCGGCGGGATGCCGCGCAAGATAGTCGGCCACTGCCTCGCGCTCGGCAGGCTCGACTGCGGGCGAGCGACCGCTGGCCGCACGAATGCGCGCGAGGATATTGCGGCGTGCGGCCGTTGTATCCATGGCTTCCCCATCAAGATGGCGTATCGAAGCGGCGATTATACGAGGCTTCATTTTCGCGATACACCGCCGATCGCAAAATGAGAAATTGCCTCGCAAGGCCAGGCCTTGGCTCAGTCGCCCGTTTCGTCGACCGGCGTTTCGATGCCGAATACCTGCCGCAAATAGGCGAGATATGCCTTGTCGTCGCACATGTTCTTGCCGGGGGAATCCGACAGCTTCGCGACAGGCTGTCCGTTACAACGGACCATTTTGATGACGATCTGCAACGGCTGATAGCCGAGATCGTTCGTGAGATTGGTGCCGACGCCGAACGCGAGCCGGCACCGCCCCCGGAACCGTTCGTACAACTGAAGGACCTTCGGGATATCGAGCGCATCCGAAAACACGAGCACCTTCGTGCGAGGGTCGCAGCGGTTCTCCTCGTAGTGCCGCAGCAGTTGCTCGCCCCATTCGAACGGATCGCCAGAGTCGTGCCGCGCGCCGTCGAACAGCTTGCAGAAGTACATGTCGAAGTCGCGCAGGAACGCCTTCATCCCGTAGACGTCGGACAGCGCGATGCCGAGGTCGCCGCGGTACTCCTTCGCCCAGACCTCGAAGCCGTAGGTCTGCGAATCGCGCAAGCGCGGACCGAGCGCCTGGCAGGCCTGCAGATACTCGTGCGCCATCGTGCCGAGCGGCGTGAGTCCGTGCTTCTTCGCGTAATAGACGTTGCTGGTTCCTGCGAATTGCTCGGCAATGCCCGACGTGAGCGTCAGGATGACTTCCTCGTGCCAGCGCTTCGAGAAACGGCGGCGCGTACCGTAGTCGGCAATCTTGCAGTCGGCGAACTCCGGCCGCGCACCGAGCAAGCCGATCTTCTCGCTGAGCCTCTCGCGCCCGATTGCATAATCCGGCGCGCGTTGCGTGTTGCGGAAGTAAACCTCGTTGACGATCGCCAGCACCGGGATCTCGAAGAGAATCGTGTGCAGCCAGGGCCCCTTGATCCCGATTTCGATTTCGCCGTTGCCCTTGGGCGACGGGACGACCGAGATGTACTTCTCGTTGAGCTGGAACAGCCCGAGGAAGTCGACGAAGTCGCTCTTGATGAAGCGCATACGCCGCAGGTAGTCGAGTTCGTCCTCGGCAAAGCGCAGGCGGCACAGCGAGCGGATTTCGTCGCGGATCTCGTCGACGTACGGCGCGAGCGCCACGTTCGGCGTGCGGCAGCGAAACCGGTACTCCACGTGCGCAGCAGGAAATTGATGCAGCACCACCTGCATCATCGTGAACTTGTACAGGTCGGTGTCGAGCAGTGAGGTAATGATCATGGTCAGGAGCCGAAAACACCACGCGCCCGAGCAGCCCGTCAAGGCGAGCGCCCGCCGCCACCGCATGTTAGCCCAAGCGCTGCCCGCTCGCGCGCCATAAACTAATCACCAAACGATCTAACGGGGCAACGATGCTCGCTCGCGTCCGAGAGAGGCCGTTACGTTACAATACCGGCTTTGCTTATTCGGCGTTTCCCCGATACCAGGAGTTTGAATGACTCACGTTGTGACCGAAAGCTGCATCAAGTGCCGCTATACCGACTGCGTCGACGTCTGCCCGGTGGACTGCTTTCGCGAAGGTCCCAACTTCCTCGCGATCGATCCCGATGAGTGCATCGACTGTGCCGTTTGCGTAGCCGAGTGCCCGGTGAATGCGATCTATGCCGAGGAAGACGTCCCGGGCGATCAGCAACAGTTCATCGCGCTCAATGCCGAGCTCGCAAAAGACTGGCCCAGCATCACGAAGACGAAGGCACCGCTGCCCGAAGCCGAGCAGTGGAAGGACGTGCAGGAAAAACTGAACCTGCTCGAGCGCTGAAGCCTCGCGCGCACCGCCCGCCGCCTGACACGGCGGTGGTGCTGCGTCGATATCCTGCCCGCGCGCGTCCGCTTCCGTCGGATGTGGCGAATGCGAACCCAAATGCATTGAGGGTATTGACAGCGTGAGACTCGCCTCATAGAATCTCGCTTCTCTGCTGTTGTTGTTCCCCGATAGCTCAGTCGGTAGAGCGCCGGACTGTTAATCCGTAGGTCCCTGGTTCGAGCCCAGGTCGGGGAGCCAAAAAATGTAGCTCATCGAGCTCGACAAAAGGCCCGTCAACACTGACGGGCCTTTTTGCGTTTCGGGCACGCACCGGCGCGTTCGCGTTCGGTGTGTTACCGTTTTCTTCCCGGCTTCAAGCCCCCTCCCCTCACCGCCGCTCGGATCTTTGCTCGCCATGAATCGTTTCGGAGTCTACGCACGCGCCGCCGCAGGTACCGCCCTTTCGTTCGCCTTGCTTGCGCCGTCGGTGCATGCGGAGGAAGTCGGCAGCGTCAATACGAACTTTCGTATCACGGGCTCGGACAAAGTGGTCGTCGAAGCTTACGACGATCCGCTCGTCGCAGGCGTCACCTGCTACGTCTCGCGCGCGCGCACGGGCGGCGTCAAGGGCACGCTCGGCATCGCCGAGGATCCGACCGAAGCGTCGATCGCCTGCCGGCAGGTCGGTCCGATCAAGATCGGCGGCCCGCTCAAGCGCCAGTCCGATGTCTTCAGCGAACGGATGTCTTTTATTTTCAAGACCTTGCATGTCGTTCGCATCGTCGACGACAAGCGTAACACGCTCGTCTACCTGACCTATAGCGACCGCATCGTCTCCGGCAGCGCGAAGAACAGCGTCAGTGCCGTGCCGCTGCCCGCCGGTGTAACGGTGCAGGTTCGCTGACGACCCGCACACGCAGCGCCTGCCCCAGGCCCGAGCCCACAAGATGAACGCGCCACGGTTTCGCGACCATGCCCGCTACTGGCGCACACCGCTGTTGCCGGGCGCCGAGCTGTTGACGGCCGAGTACCGCGAGCATACGTTCGCCCCGCATTGGCATGACGCTTATACGGTCCCCGTCATCGAAGCGGGCGCCGAGGGGTACGACTATCGCGGCAGCCGCCAGATCGCCGAGGCGGGCACGGTGCCCATCATCAACCCCGGCGAAGTGCATACGGGCTCGCGCGCGTTCGAAGACGGCTGGCGCTATCGCGTGTTCTATCTGCCCGTCGATGCAGTCCAGTCGCTCGCCGACGCGATCGGCGAATGCCACGCCGCGCAACCGTGGTTTCCCGTTGCGCCGATACGCGAGCACGAACTCGCCCGTCGACTCGCGCTCGCTCACCGGCTGCTCGAAGCCGGGCAGGACCCGCTCGCAGCGGAAACGGCCTTCGTCGACGCCTTTTCTACACTGATCGGCCGACATGCGCTTGCGCGCCCCACCGCCCCGGTCTGCCCGACCGACGACGCACGCGTCGCCCGCATGAAGGCGCGACTTGCGGCCGATCTGCTCGAGCCGCTTTCCTTGACCGATCTCGCCGGTGCCGTCGGGCTCTCGGCTTTCCACGCCGCGCGCCTCTTCTCTCGCACCACGGGCATGGCGCCGCACGCCTGGCGCACGCAGTTGCGGCTGCAACGCTCGCTCGCGCCTTTACGGGCGGGCCTGTCCGTCACCGAAGTCGCCGCCGCGTGCGGCTTTACCGATCAGAGCCACTTCACGCGCCACTTCCGACGCATGTTCGGCGTACCGCCGGGCCGCTGGCAGTCCCAGGCGCGACCCTGAGCCGCCAGCCCGGCCATTCGGCTGCGCCGGGGCCACTGCGGCACGCGCGCTGCTTCGCTCCAGGTCCACGGACACGCGAAGACGCGAAGACGCGAAGACGCGAGCAGCGAAACGAACTCACGCACCGGGCAAAGCCAGGCAGCGCAAGAACGTACAAGCGTGCGGGCTACGCGCGCGGCTATGCTGGTCGTCCAGGAGGAGTCTCGACTTGAAGTCCCGCAACGCACTCAACGAATTCATCGGCGGCGCCCGCGATACGATCCCCATGATGATCGGCGCAGCGCCTTTCGGCGTCATTTTTGGCACGCTCGTCACTTCGGGGCCGCTGCATCTCTGGCATGGCCAGCTGATGTCGCTCGCCGTCTTCGCCGGCTCGGCGCAGTTCATCGCGCTCGGACTCGTCGCCTCGCATGCGAGTTTCGCGGTCGTGCTCGGCACGACGCTCATCGTCAATCTGCGCCACGTCCTCTATAGCGCGACGCTCGCGCCCTATGTCGCGCACTTGCCGGCCCGCTGGCGGCTCGCGCTCGCGGCGCTCTTGACCGACGAAGTCTTTGCCGTCGCCTACGCGCACTACCGCCGAGCCCGCCCCGGCGAAATCGGTCCGCACTATTTCTTCGGCTCGGGCCTGGCCATGTACCTGAATTGGCAGCTTTGGACGCTCGCCGGCCTCTTGTTCGGCGCAGCGTTCCCCCGCTTGCAGTCGCTCGGGCTCGATTTCGCGATGGTTGCCACGTTCATCGCCATCGTCGTTCCGCAGCTCGTCGCCGTGCGCTTCATCGCGGCCGCCGCCACTGCCGGCACACTGGCCCTCGTCTGCGCGGCATGGCCCTACAAGCTCGGTCTGCTGGCCGCCGTCGCGGCCGGCGTTGCAGTCGGCGTGCTGCTCTCGCGTCCGGGCAGCTTCAACGGCAACACGGCCCACCGCGGACAGCCCGCAAAGGCGCAATCATGATGTACGCACTGCTGATCCTCGGTATGGCCCTGATCACGTTCGGCGTGCGCGCGGCCGTTTTCGTGCTGGGCGAGCGCGTGGCGTTCTCGCCCGTCATGCGAACTGCGCTCGGGTTCGTGCCCGTTACCGTGCTGACGGCGATCATCGTGCCGATGGCCGTCGCCCCGCACGGCAGCGGCCCTGAAATCACCTGGCGCAATCCGCAGCTCGTCGGCGCACTCGTCGCCTGCGTCGTCTCGGCCATGACGCGGCGCCCGCTCCTCACGATCGCGGTCGGGCTCGCCGTTTTCTTCGCCTGGCAGGCGCTCGTCGTCCACTGATCGTCGTCGCATCGCATCGTCCGCGATACGCACGTCCCGTCCCGTTCCTTGGCCGCGGACACGCCCGACCATCCCAAAATGGTGCACGCGAGCGCCGGGAACGGCTCGTCGAAACAAGGGGCGAAACGGCCTCAAGTTCTGCGGCAGGCCGCCGATAAACAGACGATATGCGTCTGCCGGCGACCTGCTCGGACCGATAGGGCCGATAGTCATCCGAGCCGACGCAAGCGAGAACTGCCGTCGAGACGAGACAGCAGGCGATGCGCGAGCCGGGCCGACGGGAGCCCGAAGCGCCGCTTGCCGACGCCTCGGCCTCCCCCCGGGGACGAGCCACCAGGACATGCCATGGGTCAGATCACCCTTTCACTACGAGACGAGACCATCGCGTCGCTGCAGAAGGACTTCGATGCCTTTCTGCGCGTGTCGTTGAAGCTCGACCCGCAATTCGCGACGCCGGCATTCGAGGACTTTCTGCGCGCGAAACTGCTCGACAACATGGTGCCGCTGACCGAGAACGCAGTGCAGCGGATGCTGCAGGGCGGTCAGTACGCCTGGGCGAAACGCACGCTCGACAAGGAATTTCCCGATGTCGTCGCGATCCTCATGAAGCAGGCCGGCGAATTCGGCTTCAGCTTCGCCGTGCGCTCGGAATGGACACCCGACGAACTGGCGAAAGCAGCACGCGAGTGGGCTTCGGCCATCGTCAAGGAAGCCGGCGGCGACGCTGCGCTCGTCGATCCGCTCGCGGCGCAGATCAAGTCGTGCGCGCAGGACATTCAGGCGCTGGAAGAAAAGATGCAGACGCCGGCCTGGCGACTTGCCGAATCGCTGCGCCAGCGCGTCTATGAGGCGAAGATCGCCTGCGAAACGAGTGTGGGCAGCACGGCGCGCGAGAAGCTCGGCGAGTTGCGCGGTCTGCTGAAACTCGGCCTCGCCCACGGCTCGTTCCAGAAGCAGGAAGCTCAGCAGATCATGGAATTCCTGCGCCTCCTGAAGCCGGAAATCTTCGTCGAAGAGCCCTACGACGTGTTTTCCCGCATGGCCACGTGGCTGCGCAACTTCTTCAATCCGCCCGCCCCGCAGCAGCGGCAACTGCGTCCGGGCGAGCGCCGCTCACGCTAGCAGCAGCACCCGCTCGTCGCGCCTCACCGCGCGCGCATCGCTCGGCGTTTCGTGCGCCCCCTGCGGCCTGGCGGGCACGCACGTCAATCCCACATCGACTTCAGTTGCGCGGCGATATCGATGCGCGCCTTGGCGGCTGCCGCCAGCCCCGCCGCCGTCGGTGCCGCCACCGACGCAACGGCCGGCCACGCTGCAAGCGCGAACAGCGGCAGGAGCGGCGCCGGGATGAAGCGCGTGCGCGAAGCCCAGACGTGCCGATCGCCGTGCTGGCCCTGTGCCTGATTGTGGACATAGAACCGCTGCGGCACGACGATGTGCAGATCTTCCTTGGCCCGCGTCATCGCCACGTACAACAGCCGGCGTTCTTCGTCGATCTCGGCCTCGGAGCCCGTGCCGAGATCGGACGGAATACAACCGTCAACGCCATTCAACACGAACACGTTGCGCCACTCCTGCCCCTTCGCCGAGTGAATCGTCGAAAGGATCAGGTAGTCTTCATCGACGAGCGGCACGCCCGATTCGCCGCTCGTCGCATCGGGCGGATCGAGCGTGAGCTCGGTGAGGAACCGCTCGCGCGACGCGAACGTCGCAGCCAGACTCTCCATCTGCAAAATGTCCGCATGCCGCAGCGCCGCGTCCTCATGATTGCGCTCGAGATGCGGCTCGTACCAACGCCGGACCTGCTCGAACTCCGCCGGCCAGGGCGTGGCAAGCGAGCCGATCTCGCCTACCAACGCAACGAACGGCCCCCAGTCCGCAGCCGTTCGCGCCGGTGCCTCGAAAGCGCCGAGGGCCGCGATCATATCGTCGGCGGCCGCGACGGCGTCCAGCACGCGAGCCGCCGTCGCGGGCCCCACGCCGGGCAGCAGCTGCAAGACGCGGAAGCCGGCAATGCGGTCGCGCGGGTTCTGCGCCCAACGCAGCACGGCCAGCACGTCCTTCACATGGACTGACTCGAGAAAGCGCAGGCCGCCGAACTTCACGAACGGGATGTTGCGACGCGCGAGCTCGATCTCGAGCGCGGCGCTGTGATGTGCGGCGCGAAACAGGACAGCCTGGCTCTTCAGTTTGATGCCCGCCTCGCGCGCCTCGAGGACGCGCTCGGCCACATAACGCGCCTGCTCGAGCTCGCCAGCCACCGTGACGAGCCGCGGGCGTTGCGCCGATTGCTTCTCGGTCCAGAGGTCTTTCGTAAAGCGTTCCGCCGCGAGCCCGATCACGGCGTTCGACGCAGCCAGAATCGGCGCTGTCGACCGGTAGTTGCGCTCGAGCGTGACACGGTGTGCCGCAGGCTCGAACTGCGCAGGGAAGTCGAGAATGTTGCGCACGGTCGCGCCGCGGAACGAATAGATCGACTGCGCATCGTCTCCCACGACGGTCAGGCCGCGCCCGTCAGGTTTCATCGCCGCCAGGATCGACGCCTGCAGGCGGTTCGTGTCCTGGTATTCGTCGACGAGCACATGATCGAAGCGCGCCGAAAGATCGGCACCGATGGCCGGCTGCGCGGCCATCCGCGACCAATAGAGCAGCAGGTCGTCGTAGTCTAGAACGTTCTGCGCCTGCTTTGCTGCGACATAGGAGGAGAACAATGCCTTCAGCTCCGCCTCCCACTCGCGACACCACGGGAACGCCGCGTCGAGCACATGCGCGAGGGAGGCGCCGGTATTCACCACGCGCGAGTAGATCGACAGGCACGTTGCCTTGGTCGGAAAGCGCCGCGCCTTTGCAGCGAACCCCAACTCGTGCCGAACGACATTCAGCAAATCGGCGCAGTCCTCGCGATCGTTGATCGTAAACGCCGGCGACAGGCCGATCAGGTCGGCATATTCGCGCAGCAGCCGCGCCCCCACGCCGTGAAACGTGCCCGACCAGGTCAGTGCCTGCGCAAGGTCGGCGCGTGTACCGAGCGCCGCCGCGGCGATGCGCGTGGCACGGCGCGTCATGTCCTGCGCGGCCCTGCGCGAGAACGTGAGCAGCAGGATGCGACGCGGGTCGGCGCCGCGCACGAGCAAGTGAGCCACGCGGTGAGCAAGCGTATTGGTCTTGCCCGAGCCGGCCCCGGCGATGACGAGCAGCGGGCCGCCCGGCGCGCAGCGGTCGCCGATGCCATACTCGACGGCGGCGCGTTGAGCATCGTTGAGCTTCGCGAGATAGGCGGCACAGCCCGGATCGACGGGTGTGCCGGCGGCGATGGGAGACGCGGACACGGCGGTGGTTCGTTGAAAAGATGAAAATCGAAAGCGGCGACGCATACTGTATAGATATCAGGGTATGCGCGTCCAGTCCCGGACACACGGCCCCGTTTCGCATATGATGCGAGCCCTTCCCCTGCCGCGCGAGCGACGCGCTTTTTAGCCATGGCCAATCTGAATTTCTCGCTGACGGGCGATTACGTCGAACTGCACAATCTGCTCAAGCTGATGGGCGTGGCGGACAGTGGCGGCTCGGCGAAGGTCATCGTGGCCTCCGGGGCCGTCAGCGTCGACGGTCGCGTCGAGCTGCGCAAGACCTGCAAGATCCGCGCGGGCCAGGTCGTGATGATCGGCGACACGCGCATCGCCGTCCACGAAGCGCCCTGAACGACGCTCGGAAGACTCTCGGGCGGCGCCAAAGCAGGTTGCACCGAGCCGGTGCACAATATGCCCGTCGACAGCGCGGCCGGGAAGCAATAAGCTTTTCATTTTGCTGACAAACCGTTTCCCGGCTGGGGCGCAACCGGTACGGCCGCCTTCGTCGACGTCGTGTCCCTGAGCGCTCCCGTCATTCAGCCGCATTTGCCCTGCTTCCCATGATCGAATCCGGTCTCTCGCGCGCCACCGCCGCGCCGCCCTCGCTTTCCCGCCACGCGGCCGATACGGCGCGGCTCGCCGCACCGCTCGCCATTGCACAGCTTTCGCAGATGGCGATGGGCGTGACCGACACGATCCTGCTCGGCTCGCTCGGGCCCGATGCGCTCGCTGCCGGCGGGCTGGGCTCCGGGCTCTTTTTCGTCGTCGTGACACTGCTGCAGGGCGTGCTCAGTTCGGTCAGCGTCACGGTGGCTAACGCGCGCGGCGCGCAGGCCGAACACCGCGTGCGACACATTTATTGGACCGGTCTCCTCCTGTCCGCGCTGCTCGCCGTGCCGGCGTTCGTGCTGCTGTCGTTTGCGCACCCGATCCTGCTCGCCTTCGGCGAGCCGCCGACGCTCGCGCGCGACGTGGGGGCGTACGCGGGGGTACTGCGCTGGGCCTCGCTCGGCAGCCTGATCGGGATCGGCATGATGCGCTCGTTCCTGCCCGCGATCGGCGCGGCAAAGCGGCTCCTCTGGGTATCGATCGCCGGCGTCGGCATCAATGCCGTGCTGAACTACGGTCTCATTCACGGTGTCTATGGGCTACCGCGCCTCGGCCTGCTCGGCTCGGCCGCGGCCACGACGATCACGGTCTGGCTGACCGCGGTAACGCTGGTCGCGCTGTTGCATGGCCGCGCACGCTACCGGCATTTCGTCGCCGCGGCCCGCCCGAACGTGCCCTTGCTCGGCGAGCTGTTCGGTATCGGCTGGCCCGTCGCCATCACCTACGGTGTCGAATCGACGTTGTTCCTGGCCACGGGGCTCATGATCGGGCTGCTCGGCGAAAAGCAACTGGCCGCCCATCAGATCGCCCTGAACGTCGCCTCGGTGTCGTTCATGGTCCCGCTCGCGATCGGCCAGGCTGCGAACGTACGCGTCGGCTACTGGAGCGGCGCCGGGAATCCGCTCGCCGCGCGCCATGCCGGCTTTGTCGCCCTGGGTCTCGGCGTCGCGTTCATGTCGCTCTCGGGACTCGTGCTGATCGTCGCCCCGCACGCAATCGTCGGTCTCTATCTGCGCCTGGACGACCCGGCAAACGCGCAGACGGTGCGCATCGCCGCCTCGTTACTGGGCGTGGCTGCAGTGTTCCAGATCGTCGACGGCATGCAGACTGTCGGTTCGGGCTGCCTGCGCGGCCTGAAAGACACGCGCATTCCCATGCTCGCAGCCGCGTTCGGCTACTGGGGCGTCGGTTTTCCGACCGGCTATATCCTCGCGTTTCATGCCGGCCTCGGCGCGCGCGGGCTCTGGTGGGGCCTCGCCGCGGGTCTGGCGAGCGTCGCCGTCCTGATGACGGTGCGATTCGAGCGTATGACGCGGCACGCGCGCCGCGAGCGATAAGCAAAGCACCGATTGTTGGTTCGTGACGGCACCCCATTGACCTACTATAGGTTCGACTCTTCTGACAGGGTGTTCGGCCCGCGCGGTTCGCGGGCCTTCTTTTTGGCTGTCCCAGCTTCACCCGGCGCCTAAGGCATGTCGCCGCGCGCCCAAGCGCTCGCGCGTGAATAGACCCTAGAATAACGATGAGGTACGGCGATGCGCCGTGCATACCATCCACACGCCGGGAAACCCGCCAGTGTCAGACGAAGTCTCACGTTCCGTGCCCTACCCGTTCGCGCGATTGGCCGACCTGCGCACGGCTTCGGCCTTTGTGCGCCGGATCCTGCCCCTGGTTGCACTTGCCTGTGCGCTGGCCGCCTGCACGACATTGCCGCCTGCAACTTCGCTGGACCGTACGGAGACGCACGCGCTGTCGGATCCGGGCGACACGCCGCTCGGCCAAGCCTTGGCCCCGCTTGTTGCCGCACATGGCGGCCAATCGGGTTTTCGTCTGCTGACCGACGGCACCGACGCGCTGCAGATGCGAATCGCCCTGGCCCGCGCAGCCACGAAAACGCTCGATCTGCAGTACTACATTGCCCACGAAGACACGACGGGCCGGCTGCTGCTGGCCGCCGCACTCTACGCGGCCGACCGCGGCGTGCGCGTGAGAATGCTCGTCGACGACCTGAACTTCGACGACAACAGACGGCTGATGGCGGCGCTCGCCAAGCACCCGTTGATCGAGGTGCGCATCTTCAACCCGTTCGGCAGTACGCGCGAATCCGTTTTTGCGCGCACGGAGGACCTGTTCACACGGATCGACCGCTTCACGCACCGGATGCACAACAAGGCGATGATCGCCGACGGCGAGGTGGGCATCGTGGGCGGCCGCAACCTCGGCGACGAATATTTCAGCGCGAGCCCGACGCTTCAGTTCCGCGACCTCGACGTCGTCGCAGCCGGGCCGATCGTGGCAGATATTTCGGAAAGCTTCGATACGTTCTGGAACAGCGCGCTCGCCTATCCGCTTGCAGCAATCGACAAGCACCGCTACGAGGACAACGATCTGAGCGCCGCCCGCGAGGCGCTGCGTGTGCATTGGCGCGCACAAGCAACCGCGGTCGGGGCAAAGCCTTTGGGCGCCGCCAAGCTCGATCAGCAGATCGCAACGCATTCGCTCGGACTCGTCTGGGCACCGGCGCGCTTTCGCGTCGACTCGCCGAACAAGGCGGCGGTGACCGACGATACCTACCGCAGTCCGCCGATGCACCGGCTCGCCGAGTTGCTACGCGACGCGCAGCATGAAGTGCTGATCCTGTCCCCGTACTTCGTACCGCACGACGCCGGCGTGAAGATGCTCGGCACGCTGACGAAACGCGGCGTGCATGTGGCTGTCGTCAAGAATTCAATGGCCGCGACAGACGCTGTTGCCGTCCAGGCGGGCTACAGTCCGTACCGGATTCCGCTCTTGAAAGAAGGCGTCGAGCTTTACGAATATCGGCCGCTGCAGCGAGGGCGTTCGCGCTGTTTTGCCGGCTCGGCTTCGCGCGCAAGCCTGCACGCGAAAGCCTATGTCGTCGACCGGCGAACGCTCGTGATCGGGTCGCTCAACTTCGATCCACGTTCGGCACACCTGAATACCGAGCTGGCGCTGTTCATCGACAGCCCGCAACTCGCGGGGGCGGTCGCGCGGCTCATCGATCGGTCGATGGCGCCGTCGGTCAGCTATCACGTCGAACTCACATCCCCGGAAGAAAACGCGCGCCTGAGGGCGCTCGGCGCCCCGGTTTCGGGTCTGACCTGGACCGGCGAAGCCTCGGATGACGGCAAGCCCTATCTGCGCACCTGGTCGCTCGACCCCGAAGCGGGGCTCGTACGCAATCTGATGACAGGGCTATTCTTGATGCTGCCGGTCGACTCGCAGCTGTAGGTGCGCGAATTGCCTCCGCCCGACGTCCATACGGCAATGCCCGCCCCGCCACGTCGATCCTCGTTGCATTGCCGCAATCGCATTCACGCACAGGAGCTTTGACGATGACAGAAGACGTACGCATGGAACGCGACACGTTCGGCGAGATTGCTGTACCGAACGCGCGTCTGTGGGGCGCGCAAACGCAGCGCTCGCTACAGAACTTCAAGATTTCGACGGAAAAGCAATCGCCCGAACTCATCACCGCGCTCGCGATCATCAAGCGCGCAGCGGCCGAGGTGAATCTTGCCCTCGGCGTGCTTGCGCAAGACAAAGCGCAAGCCATTCAGACTGCCGCCGACGAGATCATCGAAGGCCGTCATACCGGCGAATTCCCGCTTGCAGTCTGGCAAACGGGTTCCGGTACGCAAACGAACATGAACCTCAACGAGGTCATCGCCAACCGTGCAAGCGAGCTCATGGGCGGCGTGCGTGGGGAAGCGCGCAAGGTGCACCCGAACGACGACGTCAACCGCGGCCAATCGTCGAACGATGTGTTTCCGACCGCCATGCATGTGGCGGCCGCGTGCGGCATCGTCAACCATCTGCTGCCTGCGCTGCGCACGCTGCGCGCGACGCTCGATGCAAAGGCCCGGGCGTTCGCCGACATCGTGAAGATCGGGCGCACCCATCTGCAGGATGCGACGCCGCTCACGCTCGGGCAGGAGTTTTCCGGCTACGTCGCTCAGCTCGACCACGGCATCGCGCATGTCGAGTCTGCGCTGCCGCATTTATACGAGCTCGCGCAAGGCGGCACCGCGGTGGGAACGGGGCTCAACGCCCACCCGCAGTTCGCCGACCGCGTCGCCGCCGCGATCGGTCGCTCGACAGGCTTGCCGTTCGTCAGTGCACCGAACAAATTCGAAGTCATGGCGGCTGCGGATGCGCTCGTCTTCGCACACGGCGCGCTGAAGACCGTCGCGGCCAGCCTCATGAAGATCGCCAATGACGTGCGCTGGCTCGCGAGCGGGCCGCGTTGCGGGCTCGGCGAAATCTCGATCCCGGAGAACGAACCGGGCAGCTCGATCATGCCTGGCAAGGTCAACCCGACGCAGTCGGAAGCGCTGACGATGCTCTGCGCGCAGGTGTTCGGCAACGATGTGGCCATCAACTTCGGCGGCGCAAGCGGCAATTTCGAACTGAACGTATTCCGCCCGATGATCGCGCACAACGTGCTGCAGTCTATTCGACTGCTCGCCGACGGCGCCCAGAGCTTCAACGATCACTGCGCGATCGGGATCGAGCCGAACCGCGAGCGGATCGAGACGCTGCTGGGCGAATCGCTGATGCTCGTCACCGCGCTCAATCCGCACATCGGCTACGACAAGGCCGCGCAGATCGCAAAGAAAGCGCATAAGGACGGCACGACGCTCAAGGCCGCCGCACTCGCGCTCGGCTATGTCACGGCCGAGCAGTTCGATGAATGGGTGCGTCCGGCCGACATGATCGGCAAGCCCTGAACGCCGCTTCGTGTGCTCGGCGCCGGGCTGCGTGCGCGATCGCTAGATCTGGCCTTTCGCCATTTCCTCAGGCTTCAGTTCGATGATCGCGTCGAGCGCGCTCTTCACGTCCATTGCGTACTTGGCGACGCGCTTTTGCTCGTCGGTCTGCGGCACGAACGCAGGGACCGGGATCGGTGTGCCGTTCTCGTCGACCGCGACGAACACGACGAGGCAGTCGGTCGTGAGCCGCAACTGGCCGCTCTTGGGGTCGCCGGCATGAACCGTGACATGGATATGCATGCTCGTGCGGCCCGTGGCCACAACGCGCGCGCGCAACTCCACGAGATTGCCGACAAGAATGGGACGACGGAAGCGGATATTGCCGACGCTGACGGTCACGCAATATCGGCCGGACCAGACGGCCGCGCAGGCATACGCGGTCTCGTCGATCCATTTCATCAATGCGCCGCCGTGCACTTTGCCGCCGAAATTGACGGAAGTCGGCTCCGCCAGGAAGCGAAATGTGGTTTCGGAACGGTCAAGCGGGGTGGCGGGGGTGCTCATCATGACTCCGGCGGTGCTGGCCACGAGGCCGGCTGGGATAGAAACCGCCGATTATAAAGGTGACATAAAGCCGCAGCGCACCGCTTTTGGCGGCTCGCGCCGCCCGCCGGCAACGCGCATGCGCGAACGAGCCGCCTACTTGCGGAACGTGATGCCCTGGTCGATCGTGCCGTACATCGTGATTCCGCTGCCGCTATCGGACGATGTACCCGGGCCGCCCTGCGCGCATCCGATACACGCCCATGCGGCGCAAAGGGCCGCCAACCATGCTTTCATCTGACCTCCTGTGCCGCTTTTCCCGTACCACGGCGTTCAGCGCGCTATTTTAGCGGCTTCGTCCTGCACGCCACGTTTCTGCTCAGCCCGAAACGTCGTATGCGTCGGACGTTTAAAGTGAGGATATTCGATGTCCTTCGGAGATTCGCCATGTCATCCCCGCTTCCCGACCTGCCGCACGAACTCGGCCACTTTCCCGGCCTGACCCGTATCGGCGCGCTGCTGGCCGACCCGAGCCGGGCGGCGATGCTGTGGTCGCTGATGGACGGCAGTGCGCGTCCCGCCGGCGAACTGACGTTGATTGCCGGCATTTCGCCATCGGCCGCGAGCGGGCATCTCGCCCGCCTCACCGAAGGCGGGCTGCTCACGCTCGAAGTGCGCGGGCGCCACCGCTACTATCGGATTGCCAGCGCGGAAGTAGCCAACGCGATCGAGGCGCTTGCCCATCTCGCACAGGCGAGCGCGCCGCTGCGCGCGTCGGCGCCGCCCACGCGCACCGTGCCGCTCGCGCTCCGGTATGCACGAACCTGCTACGACCATATGGCAGGCGAGCTCGCCGTGCGCCTCTTCGATCATTTCGTCGAGCGCGCCTGGCTCGTCGTCGATGCCGGCAGCGTGGAAGCCACCGATCTCGGCGCCGACACGCTCGGGCGATGGGGCATCGATCTCGGCCGCCAACGCGCACGCCGCCGGCGTTTCGCCTGCACCTGCCTCGACTGGAGCGAGCGGCGCGCCCATCTCGGCGGCGCGCTGGGTGCGGCGCTGCTCGATCATTGGGCGCAGACGGGGTATGTCGAGCGGGCGGGCAAAACCCGCGCGCTGCGGATAACGCCGAAGGGGCACCAACACTTCGAGGCATTGCTCGCTGGCTGACGCGATGCTTGCACGGGGTCGACGCCGGGCCTTCAGTTTGCAGCAGATGACATTTTTCGTTACCGGCGCTCTGGAAGTCTTACAAAACGCAGAGCCTTGAAACAGCGGATGGCGCTAGAGTGCAATGCAGGGATGACTGCTTCCCTGCATTGCACAACGAGACCATCATGACAACAACGTCACCGCTCTTGACGTTCCGGCGCGTCGTCCGCTGCGCCGTCTTCGTCACCGCACCGCTCGCCTTCGCCGCCCAGCTGGCCCTTGCACAATCCGCGCCGCCGCCCAACATGCCGAGCGCGCAGCAAAACGTCGATCCGCCGGGCCGCGTTGCGCGCCTGAACTACATGTCCGGGACGGTGACGACCGAACCCGCCGGCGCCAGCGACTGGTCTTACGCGGCCGTCAATCGGCCGCTCACGACGGGCGACCAGCTCTGGAACGATGCGAACGGCCGATCGGAACTGCACATCGGCTCCACGGCCGTACGACTGGGTGCCTCGACGAACCTCGACATCCTCAATCTCGACGACACCAACGCGCAATTGAAGGTTTCTCAGGGCACGCTCTCGACACACGTGCGCGCGCTGCCGCAAGGCTCGAGCTACGAAATCGACACGCCCAACGTGGCGCTGGGCGTCACGCGGCCCGGCGACTACCGCGTGGACGTCGCACCCGACGGCAGCACGACCACGGTCACCGTACGCAGCGGCGCGTTGACGGCCTATGGCGATGGCGGCCAGGTGCCGCTCGAGCCCGGTCAGCAGATCACGTTCACGGGGACCAACCTTCAGACGAGCGCGAGCGACGGGGCGCCTCCTCCCGATGCGTTCGACGAGTGGGCCGCCAGCCGCGATGCCGCGGAAGAGCGCTCGGTATCGGCGCGCTACGTCTCGCGCGACGTCCCCGGGTATGAAGACCTCGATGCGAACGGCACCTGGCGCAGCGATCCGCAATATGGCGAAGTCTGGCAGCCGACCGTCGTACCGTCCGGGTGGGCGCCGTACCACGAAGGACATTGGGCATGGGTCGCGCCTTGGGGCTGGACCTGGGTCGACGACGCGCCATGGGGCTTCGCACCGTACCACTACGGCCGCTGGGCTTATGTCGACTCGTCCTGGTGCTGGGTACCGGGCCCGCGCATGCTCGTCGCGCCGCCGGTCTACGCGCCGGCGCTCGTCGCCTTCGTCGGCGGTGGCGGCGGCGGGTCCAGCTGGAGCGTCAGCCTGTCGATCGGCGGCGGGACGCCCGGCGTCGCCTGGTTCCCCCTCGGGCCCGGCGACGTATGGCATCCGGCGTGGGGTGGTTGGAGCCCGAACTACTATCGGCGCGTGAACGAGACGGTCATCAATCAGAACGTCAACGTGACGAACATCAACGTCACGAACATCCATAACACGTACATCAACTACCGCGCGCCCGGCGCCGTCACGGCGGTGCCCGCCGATGCCTTTGCGCACAGCCGACCGGTCGCGCGCTTCGCCCAGAAGGTCGACCCGCAGCAATGGCACAACGCGCATATCAATGCGGGCACGCCCGGCATCGCGCCGGTCCGCGAGAGCTTCACCTCAGGCCTGCGCCCGGCCACCTACCGCCCGCCCCAAGCGGTCGCGGCACGCCCCGTCGTGGCCACGAGAACGGCCCCCGTTCCGCCCGCTTTCCATGACCAGCTTGCTGCT
>CBJMQH010000009.1:0-24788 GCA_966431825.1 uncultured Trinickia sp. | reverse complement strand
GACGGCGGCGATGCTCGACCGGTTGCGCCGTACGGTGGACCGGATGCGCCGCCTTTCAGCAGCGGGCAAGTCGCCCGTGGAAGCCGACCGGCAATTCCATATGCTGATCGCCGAAGCGGCGGGCAATTCGGTGCTGAGCCGCTACATGGGCGAGCTGTTCGACAGCCGCCACGATCCGATTGCGGCCGCCATGCGCGGCCACGCGGAGACCGCGCAAACGTGGACCGAAGCCGTGCAGGAACACGAAGTGATCTTGAGAGCGCTGCAGGCCGGCGACCCCGTCGCAGCCCAAACGGCGATCCGCGCGCACCTGATGGCCTCCGAGGAGCGATGGATGAGCGGCGCGTTGAAACAGGGTGCGGAGTAAGCGATTCGATTGATAACCAAGACACATCAATCGTTCGAAACATTGCACTTATCGTGTCATGGTTGAGGGGCCAATATTCTTGAAACGACGAAAGTGCGAAGCATCGCACAGCTCGGAATTTCAGGAGACACCTCGATGCACCCCTCCCCAGGCGCCCCCACACGGGGCCACTCGAAAGCCGCGACCGTTTTCCGCGTGACCGCCGGCAATTTTCTCGAACAGTTCGATTTCTTTCTGTTCGGGTTCTACGCCACACAGATCTCCGCCGTATTTTTCCCCGCCAGCAGCGAATTCGCCTCGCTGATGCTCACGTTCGCCGTGTTCGGTGCCGGCTTCCTGATGCGGCCGCTCGGCGCGATCGTGCTCGGCGCTTATATCGACGATGTCGGCCGTCGCAAGGGCTTGATCGTCACGCTGTCCATCATGGCGAGCGGAACGATCCTCATCGCGCTCGTGCCGGGCTATCAGACGATCGGCCTGCTGGCCCCCGCACTCGTGCTGGCAGGCAGGCTGCTGCAGGGCTTTTCCGCCGGTGCGGAGCTCGGTGGCGTGTCGGTCTACCTTGCCGAAATGGCGACGCCCGGTCACAAGGGTTTCTACACGAGCTGGCAGTCCGCGAGCCAGCAGGTTTCGATTGTCGTCGCGGCCGCCCTCGGCTTCGGGCTGAACCAATCGCTGAACGCCGCCGCCATTGCGGCCTGGGGATGGCGCGTACCGTTCTTCGTCGGCTGCATGATCGTCCCGTTCATTTTCATCTTGCGCCGCAATCTGCAGGAAACGCAGGCGTTCAAAGCACGCCAGCATCGCCCGAACATGAATGAAGTGTTTCGCACGTTGCTGCAGAACTGGGGTGTCGTCATCGCCGGCATGATGCTCGTGGCCATGACCACGGCAAGCTTCTACCTCATCACCGTCTACGCGCCGACGTTCGGCAAGGCCGTTCTGCACTTGAGCACGGCCGACAGTCTGCTCGTGACCTTGTGCGTTGCCGTGTCGAACTTCGTATGGCTGCCGATCGGCGGAGCCCTCTCGGACCGGATCGGCCGGCGTCCGCTCCTCGTCGGCATGACGGTCTTGACGATCGCAACAGCGTACCCGGCCCTGTCGCTGCTCGCGCATGCGCCGAGCTTCATCAACATGCTGCTCGTGCTGCTTTGGCTCTCGTTCATGTACGGGACCTACAACGGCGCGATGGTCGTTGCGTTGACCGAGGTGATGCCGGTCCAGGTGCGCGTGGCAGGCTTTTCGCTCGCCTACAGCCTCGCGACGGCGATTTTCGGCGGCTTCACGCCTGCGATCTCGACAGCGCTCATTCATATGACGGGCGACAAGGCCGCGCCCGGCTACTGGATGAGCTTCGCCGCCGCGTGCGCGCTTGCCGCGACGTTCGCGCTCTACCGTGGACGCAAAACGGCGCTGACGCCTGCGCACTGACACGCGTCGCGCGCCGACTGCGTTTTCGAATACCCGCAATCCGATACGACCTCGTACATGAAAAACCTGCTTCTGAAACTGAGCGCTGCATCGCTCGTCGCGCTCTCGGCCGCGGCATCCAATGTCCAGGCAGCCGATCTGCACATCATGACTTCCGGCGGGTTTACCGCTGCCTACAAGGTGCTGGGCCCGCAATTCGCGTCCAAGGACGGCGACACGCTCGAAACCGCGCTGGGGCCATCGATGGGGAAATCGCCCGAAGCGATTCCGAACAGGCTCGAGCGTGGCGAACCCGCCGACGCCGTCATCATGGTGGGGTACGCCCTCGACGCGCTGATCAAGAAGGGCGAGATTATTCCGGACTCGCGCGTGGAGCTGGCCGATTCGCGCATCGGCATGGTCGTGCGCGACGGCGCGGGCAAACCCGACATCAGCACGGAAGAAGGCCTGCGCCAAGCGTTGCTGCATGCGAAGTCGATCGGCTATTCGGACAGCGCAAGCGGCGTTTATATCGAGCGCGAGCTGTTCAAGAAGCTCGGCATCGAAGATCAGGTGAAGGGCAAAGCGAAGATGATTCCACGCATTCCGGTCGCCTCCGAGGTAGCGAACGGCGACTACGAGATCGGCTTCCAGCAAGTGAGCGAGCTGTTGCCGGTCAAGGGTGCGACTTTTGTCGGAAAGATTCCCGAGTCGTTGCAGTCGGTCACGCGTTTTGCGGCCGGCATTCCGGTCCACGCGCAGCATCCGAAGGAAGCGAAGGCGCTGCTCGACTATCTCGCATCGCCGGGCGTGCAGGACGAAGTTCGCTCGACGGGGCTCGACAGCGTTTCGAGCCAGTAACGCAAGCGCCTGACGCCCGCTGCTTCAGGCAGCCGGCTCCGCGTCTGCCGTATTGCCGGCCGCTGCCGCCTTTCTCATCTCGACGATTGTCCGATGGAACGCCTCTGCGGCCGGCGTCAGCGATCGACCTCGGCGCCGCACGATCCCCACGCGGCGCTTCACCACGGGGCCGACCAATGGGACGCTCGTGAGAATCGGATGGTTTTTTCCCGGCATGGCCATCGACGGCACGGCGGCCACGCCGAGCCCCGCCTCGATCAAACCGAGCATCGTCGTAACGTGCCGCGTCTCGCAGACACTCGGTGCGCGCGGAGAGACGGCGGACAGCGCCTGATCGAGCAACAGGCGGTTACCCGAGGTCTTGTCCACTGAGACGTACTCGTACTGGTAGAGCTCGTCCCAGGTCACGCGTTTCATGCGCGCGAGCGGGTGGTCGCGCCGGCAGGCAGCCACGAACCGGTCCTGCAACAGGAGTTTGAAGTCGATCTCGGACTCCTGACTACCCATGAAGCTGACGCCGAAATCGGCCTCGCCACTGATCACGGCGCCGAGCACTTCGTTCGCACTCGCATCGAGCAGCTTGACCTTGATGCGCGGAAAGCGGCGGCGATAGTTCGAGATGACGTTGGGCAAGAAGTAGTAGGCGACCGAGGGCACGCACGCGATGGTCACTTGCGCCATGCGGCTTGACGACACATCGCGGATACTGAGCAGCGCGAGGTCGAGGTCGTCGAGCAGTTGCTCGGCGCTCTGGGCGAAAACGCGGCCGACGGTGGTCAGCGTGACGCTGCGCGTGGTGCGCTCGAACAGGCGCACGCCGAGCGCTTCTTCGAGCTTTTCGATGCGGCGGCTCAACGCCGGCTGCGAGATATTGACGGCCTCTGCGGCCTTGCGGAAACTGCCGCGCTCCACCACGGCGCGAAACGCCTGCAAGTCGTTCAAATCGAAATTGACACCCACGGGTCGGTCTCCGCGTTCAGGTGCGGATATTTTGCACGAGGCGGGTCGGCGCGCCTATTCGAATCAGCGGTGGTTCTGTCTCACGGGAGGGGGATCGACGAGCCGCGGGACCCACGCATTAGAGCAACGATCTCATCGCACACCAACTCCGCCCAACGACGGTACTGGCCGGGCCAAGGGTGGTATCGGTCGATGGCCATATCCTTCGGTTTCGCCGCCCATTGCAGCGAAACGTAGCGCCGCGCGGCATGCGACTCGACCCAGTCGCGAAGCATGCGATCCAGGGTCATCGCATAGCGACCGAGGTACCAACGTAACGGGTGCGGTGCCGCAGGCAGAATACGCAATGGCGGAAGGCCCGTGACGACCATCCCCTTTGCCCCCGTCCGCTCGTTCAAATGCGCCGACAGTGCAACATAGTCGCGCAGGAACTCGGCCGGCTTGCGCTGCGACGTGACGTCGTTCGTCCCGAGCGCCGTCACCACAAAGTCGGCCGGCCCGAGTTCGCTACGCATGACAAGCCCCAGCGCTTCGCCCGTGTTCACGCCCGACTTGGCGACCAATTGCCACGACACACGCCGCCCCGTGACCGCCGCCAGACGGCGCGCAAGCGGCTGCGCCAGCGCGTCCGCCTGTTTGTCCACGCCCACGCCCGCAGCAGAGGAATCGCCGACGACGAGTATCCGCAATGCAGGCGCGGCTTGACTGCCCTCGCCTTCGACGCCGCTGCGAGGGCCGGCCGCCTCCGGCAGCCGAAGTGCGGTGGCACGTAGCCACCGCGCCTGCGCGAGCAGAACGGGACCAAGCGCAATCTTATAGAGAGTCAGCATTGCAGGGAGTCATCGAGTCAGTGCGTGCCTTTCAAACAGCACGCTGGCGTCACGCCGCGTTCGTGAGGAATGCCAAGGTTGCAGCGATGCCTTTCTTGTCGCGCAAGATCTTTCGATGGCCCTGCCCTTGCGTCGAAACGAGCCTCGCGTTTCCGTGGTTCTGGCAGCAAGAATGTCGTCGATTGACTTGATTGAGCAAATGCAAAACATGGAATCTTTTTGACGGCAAATCGCGTCGCCCGAACAACGTCCCGCACCGGACGCGATCCCGAAATAACATCGGCAAAACCACTAGAGGCGCGATTCTAGTCAGCTTGATTTTTCACGTCAACAATTAATTGGACCGTCCACAAAGGCAAGTTAAATGCACCTCAAGTAACTACACAAGATAGAAAGAACGGTCTCATCACATGGAAAACGTTTTCTCTCAATAATTACATCGGCTTCTCCGCAGGAGACTATAGTGCTCGCGGAATACGCGAGGAATATGAGCAACAGAAAATGTGCTTTTGACCGGGAACAAAAAGACAAGGACAATGACGATGCCCCTATAGGAGGGACCAGGCTATGCCCACACTACAAGTCTGCGCCGGCGCGACCCTGCAGTGCTCGTTCGGCGCCGCACCCGCGACCCTGAACGTCCTGCCGGCCAACCGCGTCATGGTCGGCGGAATGCCGGCGGCCACACTGGCCGACTCGATCCCTATCGTCAACATCACGCCGTTCGGGATGTGTCAAAGCCCGGCCAACCCCGTCGTCATTTCGGCCACGGCAGCCGCACTCGGCGTATTCACACCGATGCCCTGCGTGCCCGCCACCACGGGGCCCTGGATACCCGGCGGTGCGCCGACCGCGCTGGTCGGCTCCATGCCGGCGCTCAGCGCGCAAGGTACGCTCGTCTGCATGTGGGGCGGCGTCATCAAGGTCGTCCAGCCGGGACAGGCCACCACGCTCGTGCCTTGAATGCTCGATTGCGTGGCTTGCCTATATAGATGCGTCCGATCTCAATCGGACGCGGCGGCTGGTCCGAATATCCGTTGCCACCCGTGCCGCCAACGCGATATCGGTTTGCCTTCGGCGTCGAGCGGCCGGCCATCGCTCGCATACCGCTCGGCCGCTCCAAGCGGCTTGCCCGCGTTAAATAGCTGACGCTCCGCCAGCCGACGGTTCGGATGAAAGCGCTGCAGCACGCCCTGTAGCTTGCCTTGGCGATAGGTCACGTCTTCGATCAGCGTTCCGTCCGGCAACCACGTCTTGCATGCCCCGTGAAGCAGGCCGCGCGCGTAATAGGCTTCGCGCTGAACCGTCCCATCGGGAAGGTAATACAAAGCCTTGCCATCCAGTTTGTTCTCCACGTAGACCAGGTCCGCCGCGCGGGTGCCATCCGGATGCATGAGCGTGGCCGGCCCATGTAACGTGCCGCGCACGTAAGTCAGCACGGCAAGCAACGAGCCCCCGGCCTGCATGCGGACAGTACCGTGCAGCAAGCCATCGAGCGTCGCGCCTTCGACACGCGCGTCGTCCCGTTCGACCGTAACGTCCTGCACGCGGTGCTCGGACTGGGGCATTGAGTTCAATTGATCTTCACGATGCCGCCCTTCACGGTGAGCAGCCCGCCGCCCTCCACGGTCTGATCGACTGCCCCCTTGTTCGACAGACTTTGCGCCTCGTTCGAGAGTGTGCCGTTCGACTTGTTCGTCAGCGATACGCTCGCCTGGTTGGTGAGCGACATGCCCGCTTTGTGCGTCATCGAGCCGTCGCTTTCGGCGATCAGATCGCCCACGCTTTGCAACGTCATCTTGCCGGTCACTTTGATCGTCAGATTGCCTTCCACCGTCAGCGTCATATCGCCCGATATCTTTTGGTCCAAATTGCCGCCTACCGTACGGTTCTCGTCGCCACCGGCCTTCACGGTTCGGTTGCCCTTGATGTCGAGCATCTCGTTTCCCGTCTTCACGGTGGTGCTCCGGTTGCCCTGCTCCACGACCAACGTGTCGTCGCCCTCCTTTACCGTATGCGTTCGCGCGTGCTGGATCGTGCGTGTTTCATCATGGCCGATGGTCCAGCCCGCATCGTTGAGCACATTGACGTTCAAGTCCTTCTGCGCCTGAACGAACAGCGCTTCGCTCTCGGCTTTGTCTTCGAACCGGATCTCGTTGAATCCATTCCCGCCTTTCGATGTGCTTGTCTTGATACCCGATTGCGTCTGGTTGTCGGGCAACGTATAGGGCGGCAGATTCGCGGCGTTGTAGACACTGGCCGTGACAAGGGGCCTGTCAGGATCGCCGTCGACGAATGTCACGACCACCTCGTCGCCGATACGCGGCATGAACTGCATGCCGAAGCGCTTGCTCGCCCATGGCTGGGCAACACGAATCCAGCATGAGCTCTGCTCGTCGCTCTTGCCGTCGCGGTCCCAATGAAACTGCACCTTCACGCGGCCATATTGATCCGTCCATAGCTCCTCGCCCTCCTTGCCGACGACGGTCGCCGTTTGCGTCGGCATCACCGGCCGCCGCGTCGAGCGCGGCGGCCGCCAGACGGTGTCGGCCGGAAACGCCTCGAAGCGATTCCGATAATGGCTATGACCGGCTTCGTGTACCACGCTCGAGATGACCCAGGCGATGTTCGCATCGGCCGATTCATGCTGTGACAACGTAAAGCGTCCACCAGGCGTCAACGCCCGGCAATCGCTTTCGCCCACAAGCCGCCGCCGCGCGGCGCGCAGCGCATCGACGCGACGCTTCGCAGCGTCGGATGCGGCGGCGCTCGTTTCGCAGCGCCCCGGGTACTCGTACACCGCGGTTGCCTTTGCGTCCGCCTCTGCCTTCGAATAGAGCTGCGCGGTCGGGGTCAGATAGGCGTAGTCGGACTGGGCGAACGTACCCGTGACAGTCTCTTCCACGATTTCGCAGTAGAGAATCTGTCCCGTCTCGGCGCTGCCGACTTGCCCTGCGGCACAGCGCAGCGTCGAGACACCGGGAAGCTCGGCGAACGCATCGTTGTTGTCCGCAATCACCAGCGTATGCGCCCCTTCGCTGTGCTGAAAGAAATAGGCCCACCCTTCTTCTTCGCAAAGACGGCTCACAAACGCGAAGTCGGTCTCGCCGTATTGCGTGCAATACTCGCGCGCTTCATAGCTACCGTTCAGCTTGAAGACGAAGTCGGTCATGCCATGTCCGCCGAATACCGCTTCGATAATCTGCTGCGTGGTTTTTCCCTGAAAGATCCGGTTGTTCGACGCGAGCGTCAGCAACCATAGCCACGGACGCAACTGCAACGCGTAGTGCGCACCGTCGGCCGTCGAAGGCAGTTGCGATGCGCGTGTGCACAGGGAATCGATGAGGCGCGAATTCTCGCCCCAGGCCAGCGACAGCGTGGCGTGCTGGCCCGTCAGCCCCGACAGCGCGACGGGCGGTGCGGCGCCGATGGCCCGCACGCTCACTTCTCCCACCTCGCTCAGCGCCTCGCGGCCCGTGAGCGATGAGGGGAACAGCGCCGAGAACGGTGCACCGGCAATTCCGATGCGCGCGGTCTCGTCGGTCGGGATCGGACGCTCCTGCTCTCTCGCATTCATTCGAGCGCCCACTCTGCCAATGTGCCAACGAGCTCGTTCATGAGGACGTTGTCGATTTCGCGCGCACCGGCCGCGCGGCAGCGCGCGAGCACGGCACCGACGATGCCCGCATCGAATTCGAAATGCTTGCCCGTCGATTGGTGGTAGCGCGTTCTCAGTTGCTCGAGCTTCTTTTCGATAATCGTGCGCAGCATCGTGTCGCCCAGTGCGCGATAGGGGACGGTCGTCATCCGCGCGAGCAGCGCAGGCCGGAATGCGCCAAGCAGCACTTCGCGCAGATGCCTTCCAAACGCGTCGCCTGCGAGCGTTTCGGGGCTCGCCTGCAGCAGCAACTCGGCGCCTACGTTGCTCGTGGCGAGAATGACCGTGTTACGAAAGTCGATCGTCAAACCGGTGCCGTCTTCCATCATGCCCTTGTCGAAGACGTTGTAGAACGCTTCCAGCACGTCGGGATGCGCCTTCTCGATTTCGTCGAGCAGTACTACGCTATACGGCCTTCTGCGCACCGCCTCCGTCAGCATGCCGCCAACGCCGTAGCCCACGTAGCCCGGCGGGGCACCTTTCAGTTGGGACACCGTATGGGCCTCCTGGTACTCGGACAGATTGATCGAGATCAGGTTGCGCTCGCCGCCATACAGCGCGTCGGCGAGGGCATAGGCGGTCTCGGTCTTGCCCACGCCGGTCGGCCCCACCAACAGAAAGACACCGACCGGCTTAAGCGGGTCCGTCAGTCCGGCACGATAGGCCTGGATACGCTTTGCAATCCGCTCGAGCGCCGCGTCCTGCCCCACGATCCGCTGGGCGAGACGCGTTTTGAGCGTGCGCACAGCATGCGCCTCGTCGGCCAACATCTTGCCGACCGGAATACCGGTCCAGCTCGCAATAACCGCGGCAACCGCTTTCGAGTCGACACAGACGGGCACCATCGGGTCGTCCTCGCGAATCGCTTCGAGCCCGCTTTCCAGCCGTGCAAGTTCGGCAGCCAAGTCCTCGAACCGCTCGGACTGCTCACCGTCGACCGCCGCTGCCGCGCGCAGCGTTTCGTCCAATGCCGCGAGCCTGGCGCGCGTGTCGAGAATTTCACGGACCGTCGCCGATTCCTGGCGCCAGCGCGCCTCGAGCTCGCGCACGAGCGCCGCATTGCGATGATGCTCGGCTTCCAGTGCAGCAAGGCGGGCCGCATGATTCGCGCCCATGACGGTCTCCTGTCTGAGCCGGTCGAGTTCGTCGCGCAGTGACTGTTCGCGATGCCGTGCGGCCTCGAGCTGCGGCGGCGTATCGTGCTGAGCGAGCGCAACGCGCGCACAGGCAGTGTCGAGTACGGCAATTGCCTTGTCCGGCAACTGGCGCCCCGAGATGTAGCGGTGCGATAGCTTCACCGCATCGACGATCGCCGCTTCGAGGACGCTCACGCCATGATGGGCTTCAAGTTTGCTCGCGATCCCGCGCAACATCGCAACGGCCGCCTCCTCGGCCGGTTCTTCCACTTGCACGAGCTGGAAACGCCGAGCAAGCGCGGGGTCCTTTTCGAAGTACTTCTTGTATTCGAGCCACGTGGTGGCGGCAATCGTCCTGAGCTCGCCGCGCGCGAGCGCGGGCTTCAGGAGATTCGCTACGTCGCTGCCGCCTTCGGTCCCGCCCGCGCCGATCATCGTATGCGCTTCATCGATAAAAAGAACCACGGGCTGAGCCGAGCGCTTGACTTCGTCGATCACGCCTTTCAGCCGTTGTTCGAATTCGCCCTTGACGCCTGCCCCAGCCTGGAGCAGCGCCAGGTCGAGCACGCGCAGCACGACGTTGGTGAGCGGCGGGGGGACATCGCCTGCGGCAATCCTCAGCGCAAGCCCTTCGACGACCGCGGTTTTGCCGACGCCCGGCGCGCCGACGAGAATCGGGTTGTTTTGGCGACGACGCAGCAGAATATCGACCGTCTGCCGAATCTCGCCATTACGGCCGACAATTGGATCGATGCGGCCCGCCCGCGCCTCTGCGGTCAGGTCCTGCGTGTACTGGTCGAGCGCCGCCATAGGATTTGCCGCGGTGCTGCCGGCGCCGTTGATCGCGGCGTGTCCCGCCGCACCGCGCTCCGAGGACGACGCGAGCCACGCCTCGAAGTTCGTCCGCAGCGCGGCGCGCGACACGCGCAGAATCGACGGCACGCTCGCAGAAAGCTGCGCACACATACCCTCGTTTTCGAGCATCGCCAGCAACATGGTCCCGGAGCCGGCGAGCGGTTGGCGCAACACGATAGTGGACTGGACGAGCGCGTCCTGCAGCAACAGCACCACGTTCCGGGAAAACGCCGGTGTGCGCGTGTTCCCGCGCTTGAACTGCTCGAGTGCCGAACGGATTTCGGCGATCACGACATCACGCTCCAGATTGAAATGCGGCAGGACGCAAGCCAGATCGCCCCCTTCGATGTCGAGCATTTCGAGCAACAAGTGCTCGATCTCGACTTCGAAATGCGTTTGCCTCAGACAGCTTTGCGCCGCCCTCTCGAGCGCAGCACGAACGGGCCGCTCGAGCTTGGCGACCAGCGTCTTCAGATCGATGCTCATCGCGGCGCTCCGGGGCCACCCGCGATCGTCATATGTGCGGTGCGCGCAGGCGAGACCTCGCTCGCGCCGGCCCATGCCGTCCAGCCCAGCCGCAACGGTTGCCGGGACGACAGCCGTGCGGGCGGTTGCTCGCCGCGTGCGAGTTGTACTTCGATGTGCTGATAAAGCGCCGAGCCGAAATAGGCGGCGGCAAGGGACCGAAATTCCGCATGGCGGTGCCCGCCGGGGAGCAGCGCTTCATACGGCGCGAGCGTCAGCGGTCCGATGCTGATTCGCACGCCTCGGTGCTCGTCCCAGATACGCGCGCCGGCCACAGCCGCTTCGCCCAGCCGGTGATTGCGCCCACGCCGGCCGATGCGCGTACGGCTTTCCTCGGGAAGCGCGCGCCAGCCGCCCGCGAACGGCACTGTGCGCACCTTCATGCCGAAATGATGCGACGCCAGCACATCGAACCCGGCCAGCGAACGACGCCGATTCGCAAACAGCCCGGCGCGCGCAAGCATTGCGTCGGCATCGAGCCCAGGAACCGGTTCAGCGTCGTGCCGTGCGCTCAACTGCAAGCCCGAAATACCGCGCAGGATGACATCCGCTTTGCCTTCACGCGGTGCGAGAAATGGATCGGCAATCCGAAACTTGCGCTTCGCCCGGTAGAACAGCGCGATCAGACGATGCTGGAACAGGTCGAGAAACGCAACCGCCGACGTGTCCTTCTTGCGCAAACGATCTTGCAACCACTCCTGATAGGCATCGGGCAACGGGCCTTCGGGGCCGCCGAGGGCAAAGCCGTTGACTTGAAGCTGCGGCTGCGGCGTCGAGGTGTCGGCGCGATCAACGAGCGCGTGCGAGCGCGGCGGCATGGGCCGAAGCGGGCCGAGCGCGCTCGGCGCGAAGACGGGCGAGAGCGCACCGGTCAAGCTGACGGCCTCTTCGCGCGGATCGAGACCGGTGCCCAGCGAGACGGCGTCGCGGCGCATCAGCTCGAAAAGCCGCACCGCCTGGACGAATTCGAACGCATGCGGCTCGTCGAAAAGACGCTCGGCTACAGGACGAGCGGTGTGCCCGGCATCGGCCGCCATGTATGGATCTCCCTGCCGTCGCGCACCAATGAGGTCTGGACGAAGCGATTGACGCTCGCATAGAGCGAGAAGAAATGGGCAAGCACGCCCGCGAACAGCACGGGACTCGTGCCGATGAAATGCCCGTAGTCGAGTTCGAGCCGCACCTTCAGACCGTTTCGCCAGCCCCGCCACGCATCGTGGCCGACATGCGCGACGATCGGTTCCGAAGAAACGCGCGTCAAGCCGGCGATTTGCCGTTGCATGGCCGGACTCGCACTGAGGTTATGCAGCTCCAGCATTTCCCGCAGCGTATCGAGCGCACGCGGACCTTCGACGAGCGGCATGTGATTGAGGATCAGCTGCGATACAAGCCGCCAGCGCGAGCTGCCGTCCAGCGACGCAGCCACGCGCGCCGTGGGACGGTGGGCCACACGCACACTCGCGACCGGCCCCGGCATCTCGAACGACAAGGCGGCACCGGGCTCGACGACTTGCGCAAGAACACCGTTGGTGCAAGACAGGTCGGCAGTCAGCGTGCGCACATTAGGTGTGTCCGGGTCGAACCGCGTGTCGACGAACGTCAGCATGACGTCGCTGCCCGGCCGCGAGGGATGCATGCCCGACACACGTCGCGCGTGCCAGTACACCGATGCCCCTGTACCGTGCTGAACGCCGTAGTAAGGCGGCACTTCCGCGACGGCTGCGCCCTGGACCGCGCGCACGGAGCGCACCGCATAGATCTCGGTCGTGGCTTCGCGATGCGCATCGGGGCTCACGCGCATTTCGCGCTGTGTGCCGTCCGGGCGCAGCGGCTCCGACGTGCGCGAAAAGAGGTTGATCGCCGGCGTGCAGCCCAGCGCAAAATCGTGTGCGTGCAATGTGAGTCGGCCGCTCGGCGCAGCGGTCACGCCGATCAACACATCGAGCCGATCGCCCGCATCGCAGGGCGGCAGGCACGGCAAATCGAAGAACGCGAACTTTTCGGCAAACGCGAAGTATTCGACCAGCAGACGGCAAGCGGGATGAACGCCGTCTTCCAGCGGCAGCAGCGCCTGCTCGTCGTCGAACCCGATCGGCATCGGGCGTCCCGCCACCGGGCGCGGGGCTGCGCCCGGCAATTGCACGTAGACGCTGGAGCAATCGGCGCAGAGCAGGTCGTACAACGCCGCGGCCGTGACCGGGGAACCGGAAAGGTGCACGCGCAGCCGCTCGATCGGGAGCCTGCCGAATGTATGCCCGCCGGTGCAGCGCATCGAGAGCCGCAGCGCGGCTTGCAGCGCTGGATCGCCGGTCGCGGCTTGGGCTTCTTCGGCGTTGAGCAGCCGTGCGTCGGTCAGCTCGACCGGCCATAGGGTGACGTCGGCGGATGTCCGCCAGTGAATCGCCGTACCGCTCGCATTCATATGCAGCAGCGGCGTACCGCGCGGCACGGTGTACCCTTCGGCGATGTCGCCCTGCGTCCCGTCGGCCTCGAAATGGACGATCGTCATCGAGGGCAAGGGCCGCGACGCATACGGATAGAACTGTTCGAGCAGTCCGTCGGTCAGCTCCGAATATTCGTCGTCCAGGGTGCGCTGGATCCGTGCGGTCAGCACTGCGAAGCTTTCCAGCAGCCGCTCGACATGAGGATCGGCGCTTTCACCGACGCCAAGCTGGAGCCGGCGTGCAATCTTCGGGTAACGGCGCGCGAAGCTTTCGCTCGCGCGCCGCAGGTAGGTGAGCTCGCGCTGGTAATAGTCGATCAACAGATCGTCAAGCGAGTCGTTCATCGGCGAGGTGAGCCAGCTGCGCGTCCAGGAACTGCGCGACGAACGCAATGGGCCAACACTGACCTTGCGCCTCGAGGCTGCCGAGGATCCGAAGCCGCAAGCGCCAAGGCGCCTGTGCGTCGAGATCGATCTGCACGCGGGGCTGGCTCAACCGCGGCTCGAAAACGCGAATGGCGTCGGCAATATCGCGTTCAAGTGCAGTGCGATCCTCGGCACGCGCGGCGAAATTCGCACTCCAGTCCGGCAAGCCGTATTCAAGCACGCCAAGCGCGCCCGCGGCGTGAGCCGCGCCGCGCCGCGTGTTGAGCAAACGCATCAACTCAGCGCGCACCGAGGCGCGCAATGCTTCCGCGTCCAGTGTCCGTCGAACCTGCGCCTCCGACGATTCGAACGGCGCGTCGTCCTCCAGGCGCTCGAGCAGCGGCATCGGTGCCACAGGCGGCACAAAGGCAGGCATAGGCAGGGGGCCTCGCGAAGAACGGCGCTACTTGTTCTTGGCGAGCTTGTTCGCTGCCATATCCCAGGTTGCCGCAGCGGTGCCCTCCTTCGCGCCGGTGTCCTTCTGCGTCGTCAGCTCCCACTTGATCTTCGTGAAGTTCAGCGACAACGTCTCGACAGGCTTGCCCCCTGCACCGCCCGACACGCTGACATTGCTGAGCAGGACGTTATCGAGGGTGTAGGTGATGAACGGCATGACCTTGCCGTCGCTTTCCGCGGCGTTACGGCCGACGACGACCTTCGCGGTAGGGAGCGCCTTGCCCCCGCAGCAGTATTCGTTGAGCGTCGGTGTCGCCTTGTCGACGTACTTCGTCACGGTGAACTCGCCGACGAACGGCTTACCCGACGTGCGTTCCGAGTTGCTGACGTCGTTGGTGACTTGCATCGCGACATTATGGCTATACGACATCAACTCGATTTTGTCGGTGTAGCCCTCGAGCGTGCATTCGCCCTTAATGGTGTCGCCAAGGTCGAGAATGATCGAATCCATGAATGAGATTCCTCAAGCGTATGGAGGCGGCGCGGGCCTCGGGGGGCCCGCGCCGTATGATCGTTTAGCGCCGACGGCGCAACCGGTGCGGACACCGGTTATGCGGCAGCCGGTGGCGGCAGCGAGGCCACGAGGCGAATCGATGCCGTCAATTCCTCGAGTTGGAAATGCGGTCGCAGAAACACCGTGGCGCGATAAGCACCAGGCTTGCCGGCCACCTCGGTCACATCGACGCGGGCCTCGCGCAACGGATATTGCGCCTTGATCTCCTGTGGCGCGTTGTCGTTGACGAGCACGTAGTCTGCGATCCAGGTGTTCAAGTACGAGCCCACGTTGTCGCGCGTCATGAAGCCGCCGACCTTGTCGCGCATGATGACCTTGATGTAGTGCGCGAATCGCGACGCCGCCAGCACGTAGGGCAGCATCGCCGAGATCCGGGCGTTAGCCGTCGCTTCGTTCGTGTTATAGACGACGGGCTTGTTGGCCGTCTGTCCGCCGAAGAACACGGCCAATCCTTCGTTCTTCTTATGACATAGCGCAATGAATCCGAGCGAATCGAGCTCTTTCTCGCGCCGGTCGGTGATCGCCACTTCCGTCGGGCATTTCATTGCCTTGTCGCCCGCGGCCGTCTGGAAGATGTGATCCGGCAGCTTCTCGACCGCGCCGCCGCCCTCCACGCCACGAATCGCCGCACACCAGCTGTATTTCGCAAAGGCGTTCGTGATGCGCTGGCCGAGTGCATAGGCTGCGTTTCCCCACAGATACTTCGAATGATCGGTACCGTCGACGCTTTCGATGAAGTTCATGCCCTCCACCGGGTTGCTGTCCGGATGATAGGGCCGGCGCATCAGAATATGCGGCAGCACGAGCGCGACGTAACGCGAATCTTCGCTCTTGCGGAATTCGCGCCAGCGGTGCATGTCGATCGTCTCGAAGACCTTCGACAAATCGCGAGGCACACCGAGTTCCGTGAAGCTGCCCATGTCGAACAACTGCGGATGGGCCGCCGAGATGAACGGCGCATGGGCGGCAGCCGCCACCGCCGCGAGCTTTTCGAGCAGACTGATGTCGGGCGTCTGACGCGTGAAATAGTAGTCGCCGACCAACACGCTGAATGGATGCCCGCCGAACGTGCCGTATTCCTCCTCGTAGATCTTCTTGAAGAGCGCGCTTGTATCGACGTCGATCGCCTTCTCGAGATCGTTCTGCAAATCCTTTTTCGACACATTGAGCAGGCGCAGCTTCAGCCGCGTGCTCGTTTCCGTGTTCTTGACGACGTAATGCAGGCCGCGCCACGAGGCCTCGAGCGCCTGCATGTCGGGATGATGCAGCACGGCATTCAACTGTGCGCTGATCAATTCGTCGATTTTCTGAATATGCGCGTTGATCATCGCGACCGTGTCGCGGCTGACCGTCATGTTCTTGTCGAGCACCTGCAGCGCGAACTCGGCGAGCAGCTCGCGTGCATGCTGCTCCTGCTCTTCGTCGTGCGCCATCCTGCCCTCGTGGATAATGCGATCGAGCAGGGTAAGCGTCTCCATTTGCGCGGACGCAGCCGCGGCTTGTATATCCGACATGGCTCCTCCTTGATGGCGCGCTCAGTTGGCAGGCGTATCGCCGCCGCCTTCGGGCGGGGGCAATTGGGCGACCGGCACATCCTGCGGATGAGCGGATTTGATTTCTTCGAGCCCTTGCGTGTTATGGACGACTTCCTGCAGCAGCTTGTCGAGATCGTCGTTGCCGTCGAGCTTCGTCAGCAAGTCGCGCAATCTCAACCGGGCTTCGTAGAGCTGCTTGAGCGGCGCGATCTGCTTGACGATCTGCACCGGTTCGAAATCATCGATGTGCTCGAATTTGAGCGCCACGTTGAGCTTGCTGCCATCGGCCGCAAGCGTATTGTCAACTTGAAGCACGACGCGCGGCGAAATCGATTTCATCACTTCGTTGAAGTTATCGCGATCGATATCGACGAAGCGACGTTCGGTTAGTTTTGGAAGTGGTATTTCTGGATTTCCGGACAGGTCTGCCATGAGACCGACGACAAGCGGCAATTCTCTTTTCTCGATTGCATTGCCGGTCTCAACGTCATAGGTAATTTGGACGCGCGGCGGGCGGTTCCTTTCGAACCAGTGTTGCGTACTGTCGGACATGGTCACCTCTCGCGAAGACTTTCTTTTAATGCATTGGCTGTACGATGCAGCGCAGGCGCCGCGCGCGCTCGTCTCAGGACGTCACCACGAAAAAATTTGTAAGTCGCTATAAAAAAGTTTCTTGTGCGGCGTGAACATCAGACAAAAATACTCTACGATAGTCCTCATCGAATTTCAAAAAAATTTTTGGCGGTGCTAACGACACTGCGATTGGAGACAGAGCGGGATGCGTGTGGGCGCTTCCTGGTCGTGAAGTGAGAAGACCTTAATCCTGAGTAAGCAAAACGCATGCCGTCGTACGGTTTTGGCAAGCACGTATCCGAATCGAATAACGAGGACGCGCTGGCATTGACGCGCGCAATCGACCAGTGACAAACAAAGGGGGTGGCAACGTGATCGGCGCGTTGAGATACACCGGCTTTCGGTACCCCAAAGCAGCGCTCGGGTGGTGCCCGATGCGGCTTTTCGCGTTACTGTTGCTCGCGGGCTGCTCGGCGTCTTTGCCGCGCGTGAAAGTCGATACGCTCGCAATCAGCGTCGCCGCACAAGCCAATCTCGATACGCCGATCGCTGTGGACACGGTGCTCGTGCGCAATCCCCAGGTGTTCGACATGCTGCTCGGTCTGCCCGCCGCCAAATGGTTCGCGCAGCGCGACCAGTTTCGGCGTGATTATCCGAACGACATTCACGTGCTGTCGTACGAGGTCGTACCGGGCCAGCAAGTCCTCGCCAAACCGTTCGAGTTCAAGGGTCAACGTGCTGCCGGGGTACTCGTGTTCGCCGATTACCAGACACCAGGGGTACATCGAGTCCGGCTTGACGGGGGCCCTGCGAAAGCCGTCCTGCAACTGGGCGATCAGGACTTGCAGCTGACGGCTCAGCGCGAGCAATGAGTTTGAACGCAGGCAAGTGCCAGCCGTGCCGTCGTGCATCTCACGCAGCGTGGCAGACGCGGGCCCATCCCCAACGACGCTAACGAGACTTGCCGCAACCCATGATGCGCAATCCGTTTCCCGATCCGATCTGCTGGTTTGAAGGGATGCCGCTGCTGCCGCAGCACTTCCAGACGCAGGCGCTGCACAACGCCGGCCACGCAGCATCGCTCGCTGCCGCGGCCCGCCCCTATTTCTGGGGCGTCCTCTCGCTCGAACAGGAGGAAGCGGGACTCGCGGAGGGCATCGTGCGAGTCACTGCGCTCGAAGCGATCCTGGCCGATGGACTCGTTATCCGGCACACCGCCGACGACCCGGTTCTGCAGATCGACGTACGGCAGGCATTCAGCTCTCCCGATCAAAGCGTGACCGTCTATCTTGCGGTGCCGCCGCTTTATCGCGGTGGCCAGCTCGACCAGCGCGGCACGCGTTTTCGGCAGCAAGAGTGCGTCGACGTGCCGGACCTGACGGCCGGCGGCGACCCCGCGACGCTCGTCACATGGCGGCCGCGGCTGCATCTGATGACCGATCTGGGCAATGAAGCATACGTTCGCTTGCCGCTCATGCGGCTCAGGCAGCAAGGCGGCGGTGTTGCGTTGTCCGAATATGCCCCGCCCTGTCCGTTCGTGCAGCCCGATTCGGCGCTTGGGCAGCGCGTCATGCGCATGACGCTCAGAGCAAGAGAGAAGTGCGTCTTTCTCGCGGGCCGGCTCGATAGCGCGCGCAATGCGGGCGAACTCGCCGATGCCGCGCAGATCGAGCGTCAATTGAGCGCGCTGTGGATGCGCCTGCCCGAGGTCGAAGCCGCGCTGCTCTCGCGCGCGGTTCATCCGTTGGATCTCTACCGCATCCTGGCCGGCATGACCGGGGCGCTTGCGAGCTTGCGGCCCGAACGCGGCGTTGCGCCGTTCGCGCCGTTCGATTACATGGCACTCATCGAATCGTTCGATCCGTTGCTCGAATGGATCGATGCGGCCCTGGCGACGGTGCGCCAGGCGTACCGGGTCCGGCAGTTCACGGAAGAGGCCGGCGGATTCTGGATCGCGCCGCCGTTCGATGGCGGCGTCGCGCAAAAGGAACTCGTGATCGGGTTGCGGATGCCAGCCGATGCGGGCGAGCACGATGCCGGTGCGTGGCTCGAGCAAACCGTCATCGCCTCGCGCTCTCATGTTCCGACGCTTGCCAAGCAACGCATGCGCGGCCTTGTGCGGCGCGCATTGGCACGCGAAGAAAGGGCAGCGTATAGCGCAGGCGCCGACACGGCGATGTTCGCCGTCGCGCTCGACGATGCGTGGTTCGATCGAACCGAGCCGCTCAGCATCGATGTGCGTGCCGGCACGACCGGTGCGGCGCCGTGGGCCGTGCAGCTTTTTGCGCCGGCCGACGACGCGGCGACTGGCACAGCCGAGGAAGAGTCATGAGCGATTACAGCGCCTTTCCGGGCAATGACCGCACACCGCTGGTCCGTGCCTTCGTCGGGGCCTTCGAGCAGGCGACGAATGCGCGGGCGGCGCTCGCCGATCCCGCCGTCGAGCCGCTCGCTCCCTCGGCTCAGGCCGATACGCTCGCCGAGCAACTGACCGCAGCCACGCGGCGCCTCGCACGCGAAGCGATGGCGTGGACGGGCGCCGCCGGCGAGACCGATATCGCACTGGCGCAATATGCGTTCGTTGCCCTGCTCGATGAGTTGCTGCTGTTCTCCGAATGGCCCGGCAGCGCCACTTGGGAAGCCCGACCGCTTGAAATGCGTGTTTTCGGTACCCGCGTCGCGGGCGAGCGACTGCCCGATGAGATCGAGAAGCTGCTGGCGGAGCGCGACCCGGCCCGGCGCGACCTGGCCAGCGTGTTTCTCGCCTGCCTGAGCCTGGGTTTCCGAGGCCGACTGCGCGGGACCGAGGGCGCATTGCGGCACGACCAGTTGCGCCATGCGCTCTTTGCGTTCGCGATGCAGCGCGACGCGGAGCCGTCCCGTCTCGCGGGGCCGCTCGAACAGACAGCGCTGCCGCCGCGTGGCGCCTTGCCGCTCACGCAGATGTTTCCGGACGTGGCCCGTTTCGCGTTGCTGCTGGCGGTCGGATTTTGCGTGCTGCTCGGCCTGTCCCACCTGTTCTGGTCGATCGAAACGGCGCGCGTGCATACCGCTATCGGCCAGTTCCTTGCCTCGTCGCTTCTCGACACGCGGCCGGGTCCAACCAACGGTACGAAGGCCTCGGATGCCGCGAAGCCGATCAACGCTGATACGCAAGCCGTTGCGTCGCTGAGGGGAGGTCGGCCATGACGCTCGTTGTCGTCCTGCTCTCATTGATCGCGGTGCTCGTCTGCGCTCTTGCTCTCGCCGTGGCCGCGCAGTGGTGGCGCCGGCGGCAGGATCAGGCGCCGCTGCGCACGTTCGGTTCTGCGATGCGCGTTGCGCACGACGCAATGGGCGTACGCGATTCGTACTCGGTGCCGCGCATCCTGGCCACCGGCGAGGCGGCCGCGCTCGACGCACTCTGCCGCGGATGGCGGCTTACGCCTGCCTGCGAGCCCGCATGGTTCGGCCGGATCTGGCACGACGCGGAGGGCATCGTCATCGCAGAGCCGAACGACATGCTGGCGGCTGCGCCCGCCGATCGCCGAACAGGATCATGGCGCAGATTACTGCGTGCATTGCTGCGCAATCGGCCCGGCAGGCCGCTCGATGCGATTCTTTGGGTCATTGCCGCCGAGACGCTGATCGACGAGAAAGGCCAAGCGCGAGACACGGGTGCACTCGCAGTCGAGTCTTCGCGCAAGCTCGTCGCGCTCCAGCACCAGTTCGGCCTGATGCTGCCGCTCTACATCGTCGTCAGCGGGTGCGACCTCGTCGCCGGCTTCGACACGTTCGCTGCGGAGTTGCAGCGCAGAACGGCGGGCCAGGTACCCGTGGGTTGGGCTTCGCCGTATCCGCCAAAGCGCCTGTACGAGGAAGGCTGGATCCAGGAGGCAATTGTTTCGATGCGCACGGCGCTTGCCCAGACGATCACGGAGATGGCAACGCTCGACGGCAGCGTCGACCCGGCTGTTTATCTCCTTCCACAGCGCTTGGAAGTGCTCCATGTACCGCTGCGCGACCGAATCGACCTCGCGCTGCGCGGCGCAGCCGATGGCACTGCGCCGATCTTGCGGGGCATCCATTGCATCGGGGCAATGCCGCATCGCGCGCCTTCCACGGGCGTCGAGCAAGACAAAATCGAACCGGACAGCGGGCAAACAGGGCGGCGCTCGGCATCGGCCTTCTCCGAGCGGCTCTGGCGCGATGTGCTGCTCGCCGGTCAGGGACTCGCGTCGCCGATCCCTCGGGTCCTTGCCTTGCGGATGCGGCGGCATCGAGTGGCGACAGTGGTCGCCGCATTGGCCGCCGCATGCTGGTGCGTCGGAATCGGCGTTTCGTGGTGGCACCTGCGCACCGATACGCGCAGGCTGTCCGCCGCCTACGACACGCTGACGCTCGCCCGGACCACCTACCGCGAATCCGACAAGGGCGATGCCGCAACCGCGCAACTGCTCGGCACCGTAGCCAATACATTAATGACCGTGCCGCGCTGGCGCCTGACATCGCCGTTGATGCCGCTGTCGTATCTGGCGCTCGAGCGAGAGCTTCGCGACGGACAGCGTCATCTCATGCGTTCGCTGCTGTTCAAGCCGTTGCGGGAGCGACTCCTCGCGCGGCTCGGCGACCTGGGATGCACGGCGGGCACTTCGTCCGCTGCGGCGGCGCCGGGGGATACGTCGGTGCGTCCGCAGGACATGCCCGAATATCTGATGGTGACCCGGCTCGTCGACAATGCCGCGCAGACCGAGCGGCTCATTTCCGGCTACAACGAATTGGTTCAGGAAGGCGGCGGCAACGTGACGACGCTCGCTCAAGTGTTGCGCGAGGTGTCCGGCACCACGCTATTGCCCGACCGCATTCCCGATCGTGCGGCACTCAACGATGTCGTCTACGAAACCAGCATTCAGGACGGCGCGATTTCGTTCTCGAGCCGGAACGTGCTCGACGCGAAGCAACGTGCGAGCACGTGCTTCGAAGACAGCTTCGAAGTGTGGCTCGATCGCGTGTATTCCGATTCCGCGCTCACGACGAACGCCGCTGCGATACAGGCGACGCTGGCGAATCTGCGCGAACCGGGCGCCATGCCGACTGATGCAACGCTTGCCGAACTCGCGACCCGCATCGATACGCTGACAACGCAGATCGATACGGCCGACCACGGCTGGGCGAGCGCGCGTGGCAAAGAACTCGTGCCGGGCATGAGCGCGCTCATCGACAGCGCCCAGCGTTCGCGCTTGATTGGAGAGGCGCCGGTGCAGGCTGTGTTGACGCATGAACAGGTGGAGCAGCGCGATTTTGCAGCGCGCTGGCTTGCGAACGCAAACCTGCCCGGCGTACTGAGTGCGGCGCCGGCGAGCGGGCTACAGCTTGCGCCCGACCTGCAGCCATTGCGTACGGCGTTACGCTCCTTGCTCGCACAGCCTTTCGTGACGGCATCGGGCGATGTGCAAGCTGCGATCCGCACTGTCGACGCGAGCAGTATCCAGCAAGCGCTTGCTGTCCTGCCGACATATCGACAGTACGTAGGCGGGCAACTCGCCCAGGCGCCGGACACCTATCGCAGCGCGCTGCTTGCGACGGCAGGCAACGATACGGTACTGAGCATGGTGCGGGCGCTTTCTGCACCGGCTTCGCCAGTGCTGCAGCGGGACGGCGGCTCCGCGGCCGATGCCGCCGTTCAATTCGATGCCCTTCGCAAGAGTGCCGTGGATCTCATCGCGGCCTTCGATTCGTTGGGCCGCGACGATCTGGCGACGAGCGTCGCGCTGCGCGTCAGCGACGCCGCATTGAACGTGCTTCGCACGACGGAAGCGCAGCTTCAGGCGATCGCACCGTTTCGTCCGATACGCGGCGACTTTGCCGATTGGGATGGCAGGCCAGGCGGCGCGCTGCGCGCGTTCGGTACCGCGACGCCGCAAGCTTTGCAGTCCTATTTGGCTGCACAGTCGGCCGCAATAGCGGATGTGGCGGGCAGCGCGGCCGGGGCGTTGGATTGGCTGGCCGCGCAGCGGCAACCGCTCGATCCGGCCGACGCGCGCCTTGTTGGTCGTTGGAAGGCGCTTGGCGCCGACCTCACGCAGTACCGCGCCAAGAGTCCGACGAGTGCGATGGTGGCGGTGCCGGCCCTCATCGCCGATCAGCTCGACAAGCTCGATGTCGAGAACTGCAGCGCGTCGCTCGCTCAGGTTGACGTACCGCCCGCCGGCGATATCGTCGCGAGTGCCGGCGTGCACCTGATTTCCTCGGCACGCGAACAGTGCTTCCGCTTGCAAATGGGTGGCGGCACCGCAGCGTACGAGCGGATTCGCAGCTACTTCAGCCGCTATTTGGCCGGACGCTTCCCATTCGCCGCAGACGCCGATGCACCCGCGGCCGATTTGCGGCAGACAGTGGCGTTCGCGGCATTGCTCGACAAGGAACTGCCGGCCGCGCAGCGGGGGCTGGCCGCGGCTACGACGGTTGGGCGCGGGCATTCGGGCGGCGAGCAGTTCATTGCGCAGTTGGCGCGCGCCAAGCCGTGGCTCGACGCGTTGGTCGCACGCGGTGCGGATGGTGCATTGCAAGGGATGGAAGTGAACGTCGAATGGCGCGTGGATCGGGCCGATGAGGTCGGTGCGGATCAGGTGATCGAATGGAAGCTCGCGAGCGGGTCCGACGTCCTTGCCTACCCGCCGTCGGGGAATGCACCTGCGCGCTGGAAGCCCGGCTTGCCTGCCTCGCTGAGCTTGCGCTGGGCAAAAGACTCGATGTGGCGACCCATGACCGATACAGGGCAGCCCACGCTGACGAGCGACGGCGACGTGGCGACCTGGGCCGCCGGCGATACCTGGGCGCTGCTGCGTCTCGTGCGCTTGCATCAAACGCGGGACGATGGCGGCTTGGCGGATGCAGGCCCGTCCGGCCGGATCTTGTTGTCCTTGCCGGTGCGGGATCGAAAGGGGGACGTACGGACTGCGAGGATGTTCTTGCGCATCGGCTTTGTCGGTGCGGCCAAGGTGCCGCTCGCGATGCCGGAACTGCCGGTTGCGGCACCGGCTTACGAAGGCCCCGGCAGGTCGACTGTGGCGTATCCCGATGTGTCCGGGCAGCTCGAAGCGGGGCGCGGATGATGCCGAACCTCGAAATCGCCGCATTGCTCCAACCCGTGCCCGGGGACGCGCCCTGCGGCGAAGCGCTGCTGCACGATCCCGAGTTCGACGCCGTGCGTGCGGCGCGGCGCGAAGACGATCCTAGCTTGCCGACCGGCGTTTGGCAGACCGAATTGAAGGTGCCGAATTGGGACGAGGTGGAAGCGCTCTGCCGACGTTTGCTGACCGAGCGCAGCAAGGACCTCACCATCGCAGCATGGCTCGGCGAGAGTTGGCTGCATCGCTATGGATGGACTGCGCTGCCGCATTGTTTCGAATTGGTGTTGGGGCTCTGCGAGCGCTATTGGGACGACTTGCATCCACTGCCTCGCGACGGCGACTGGGGGTACCGCGCTGCACCGCTTTCGTGGCTCGTGGGTGCGTATGCGGACGTGCTGTCGGTACGCTGCGCATTGCTCGAAGGGCGCGACGGGCTGCGCATCACGCTCGCGCAGTGGCAGGCAGCACAGCGGGAAGCGCTGCTGGTTGTCGCGCGCAAGGATGTGCCTGCGGCCAAACGCGAAGCGGCGACGAACGGGTTGAGTGCACTGCACGATGCAGTGCGTGGCGGGTCGGCCGAATTGATGCGGATGAAGCAGTCGGCGCTGGCGGCTGCGCGGCCTTTGGTCGCGAAGGTGGATGCGTGGTGTACGCCGCGGCTCGATGCTGAAGCGCCAAGCTTTGGTGTGCTGATCAAGACGGTGGACGATGCCGACCATGTATTGACGGAGTTTCTCGCGATGCACCCGAATTCGGCGCCGGCGGGCGAACAATACGCGAACACGGGAGAGCCGGAAAAGGCAGCTGAGCCTCCGGCAACACCGGGCGTTCCGCAAAGCCGTGAGGATGCCTATCGACAGCTGGCGTCGATCGCGGAATACCTGCTGCGCTACGAGCCGCACAGCCCAGTGCCCTACATGATCCAGCGCGCGCTCGAATGGGGCAGCAAGCCGCTACCCGAGTTGATCCAGGAATTGATGGCGAGCGACGCGGGCGGGCCGAAGCTTTGGAGCATGCTCGGGCTGCTGCCGGGGGATACTCAAAAGAAATGACTTAATCCAACCCCAAACTCGATTCGGACTCCATTTCCGCATCCGAATTTTCATCCGAATCTGATTCTGACT
>CBJMQH010000008.1:0-25113 GCA_966431825.1 uncultured Trinickia sp. | reverse complement strand
AATACGTTGCGCCGCCCGCCGTCGCTGTCGCCGGCCTGTCGCCCGCGGAGTACCGCGCTCGTACGGAGGTTTATCGGATGCAAATGCGCGACCTCGCGGGGCGATTCGACCTGATCATTGGCTGCGGTCTCCTAGCGACACCGCCATACGAACGGATGGGGCTAAACGCTCTTGCACGGATCGACGCCTATAGTCACCACAGCGTCGTGAGCATCAAGCAGCTCATCGCTTCAAAATGGGGCTACGCCGCGAGTCGGGACCGTTCACCCTGTCGGGTCGAGCGCGTACCAATCACGGACGAACAAGGGCGCTTTCGCGGGTCATACGGTCTACCGCACTACGATCGGGCGACGTTCCTCAATTTGCCGGGCACTCTCAACGAGGTTGCCTTGCTGATGCACGCTGTCGTGAGACGAATCGTCGATCTGTACGAGTTCGTCGACGAGCCCGGTCCCCACTGGGAAATCGGTGTGCTCGCCTGCAATGTCGAATGCCACCGCCGATTGAATGCGTTGCTGTGGGCGAAGATCGTATGGGGAGCGCGCGGCGAGCCATTGCTCGACCCACTTACTGCTCAAGAGGCGCATCGTGTCGGCGCTCTTTTCCATGCCGATGTGATTATCGCGATCCCGGCATACCGCGGACAGCTGGCCGCCGGCAGCGAAGTGCATTTCCTGCGGTTGGACCGTATGCGCGAACCTGACATTTCCAATCGCACGTCGCCTGTGCCGATAGGAATTCCAAGCACCCGTGTGCATTCCAGTCAATCTACGGAGACAGTACTCATGCAGTCACAAATGGATGTTTCGCAATCCTGGGCTTCGCTCGACGCGTGGCTTGCGTCGGCGCCCGACGCTACCACGATCGAATTGAATTCGCCGGCAACCGACGACGAAATCCGCGTGCTCGAGCGCGAACTCGGCGTGAGCTTGCCCGACGAATTCATCACGAGCCTGAAAATCCACAACGGCCAAAGAGACCCCTACGCCGGCGATTTTGCCGACGGCGAAGCGCTGCTCGACGTAGCCGGCATTCTCAAAGAGTGGGGAAACTGGCGCTATCTGGTCACGAGCGGCGATTTCGACGGTATCACGTCCGGCCCTGACGACGGCGTAAAGGACGACTGGTACAACCTCAAATGGATCCCCTTTACGCATAACGGTTGTGGCGATCATCTTTGCATCGATCTCGATCCGGCGCCGGGCGGCACAGTTGGGCAAATCATCCGCGTATGGCACGACGACGACGGCCGCACATGTATTGCGCCCAGCTTTGCCGCGTGGCTGCATGAAACAGTCGCGAGCCTGATCGACGAAACCAGCGAGACCTAGACATCCCGCCAAAACATCGTCGCTAACCGCGTGCAAGTCGGCGCCAACGTCACCCCCCCGCGCGAACGAACCGCCGAAAAGTTTGTCAGCATCGAAGCGCGCGGCATCGAGCCTGGGCATGCCGCTCGCTCGAAAAGCCGTTCCAGGCGCGGTAAGATGCGCAAACTTTTCCGGTTCTAACCGTCGCGCCGACGGCTCGAACCGTCATGCGAACAACGACGATGCAACATTTACCGGAATTCGTGTCTCCCCACGAGCACGCCTTTTTCTTCGACTTCGATGGCACCCTCGTCGAACTCGCTTCCACACCTGACGGCGTCGTCGTCCCCGCGCGCGTCGTCGAGACGCTGAGCACGCTGCGCGCGCTGACCAATGGCGCCGTCGCGGTCGTCTCCGGCCGCGGCATCGAGAGCATCGACAGTTTTCTCGCGATTCCCGACTTGCCCGTCGCCGGGCTCCACGGCGCCGAGCGCCGCGATGCGAGCGGCGATACGGTCCGCATCGGGTTCAACGACGCGCGCCTGCTTCGCATGGAGCGCGCGCTCGCCGACGTCGTCGCAGCCCACCCCGGCATGCTGCTTGAAATCAAGGGGGCCGCGATCGCCGTGCACTACCGCAACGCACCGCGCGCCGAACCGGCCGCTCGCGAGGCCGCAGAGCGCCTCGTCGCCGAACACGCCGATGCCTACGTTCTCCAGCCCGGCAAGATGGTCTACGAGATCAAGCCGAAGAACGTCGACAAGGGCCGTGCCGTGGCCGCCTTCCTCGACGAGCCTCCGTTCGCGGGCCGGGTGCCCGTTTTCGCCGGCGACGACTTGACTGACGAAAAGGGCTTCGCCGTCGTCAACGAGCGCGGCGGGCTTTCGATCAAGGTGGGCGCAGGGGACACCGCAGCGCGAGCCCGCGTTGCGTCCGTCGAGGCATTTGTCGCATGGCTCGTTGACATCGTCGCTGCCGCGCGCCGCACTTCATGAGCCGCCTCATCATCGTATCGAACCGCGTCGCGCCGATCTCGGAAGGCGGACCAGCCGCGGGCGGGCTCGCCGTAGGCGTCTACGACGCACTGAAGGAAACCGGTGGCATGTGGTTCGGCTGGAGCGGCGACGTCGTCTCGTCAGGACAGCCGCAAATCGAGGTCGTCGAGCGGGGCCCCGTCACGTTCGCGACGATCGGTCTTGCACGCCGCGACTACGATCAGTACTACCGGGGATTCTCGAACGCGACGCTGTGGCCGGCGTTCCACTATCGCCCGGACCTCATCCAGTACGACCGTCACGACTTCGAGGGTTATTGGCGCGTCAACACGTGGCTTGCGCGGCAGCTCGTGCCGCTGCTGCGCGATGACGATGTGATCTGGGTCCACGACTACCATCTGATCCCGTTCGCGCAGGCGCTGCGCGAAGCCGGTGTCCGCAACCGCATCGGTTTCTTCCTGCACATCCCGTTTCCCGCGCCGCAGGTGCTGCTTGCCGTGCCGCCGCATCGGGCGCTTGTCGAAGCGCTGGCTTCGTTCGACCTGCTCGGGTTTCAGACCCGCGCCGATTTGCGCTCGTTCTGCGAATACGTGGTCCACGAGGCGCACGGTGCCGTCGCCGCAGGCGGGCGCAGCGAAGACGCGCCGATGGTGATCGAAGCGTTCGGCCGCACGCTCCGCGCAGCCGCTTACCCGATCGGCGTTTATCCCGACGAGATCGCCGAACTGGCGAAGGCCGGCGCGCGCGGCAAGCCCGTGCGCACGATGCGCTCCACGCTGCACGGACGGCAGTTGATCATGAGCGTCGACCGCCTCGATTATTCGAAGGGGCTCGTCGAGCGCTTCCGCGCGTTCGAGCGGTTGCTCGATCATGTGCCGGCCTACCGGAACAACGTCTCGTTCGTGCAAATCGCGCCGCCGACGCGTGCCGACATGCATGCCTACCAGGACATCAGGCTGCGGCTCGAAGCCGAATCGGGTCGCATCAACGGCCGCTTTGCCGAACTCGACTGGACGCCCGTACGCTACATTCATCGGCAGTACGAACGGCAGGTGCTGGCTGCGCTCTTTCGCGAGTCGGACGTAGGCTACGTCACGCCGCTTCGCGATGGGATGAATCTCGTGGCGAAAGAATATGTGTCGGCGCAGGATCCAGACGATCCCGGTGTACTCGTGCTGTCCCGTTTCGCGGGCGCAGCCGAGGAGCTGACCGGGGCGCTCATCGTCAATCCGATCGACATCGACGGAATGGCAGAAGCGCTCGCACAAGCACTCGCGATGCCGCTGCCCGAGCGCCGCACGCGCTATCGCGACATGATCGCGCAGCTGCGCGAAAACAACGTCTCGGTCTGGCGCGACAACTTCCTGCGCGATCTGACACAACGCACCGCCGCAAAATCCGCCGAGAAGGCTGCGCCGAAGAAGCGTGCAGCGCGTACGAAGACTGGTGCCGCAAAGGCCGCTGTCGGCTGAACCGCCTCAATCGCCGAAGCCCGCGTCATGGGGGGGCGTGCGGGGCCCGTAAGAGGGCGCCGCACGCGTTATCCGATGATCAGGCCACGTGCTCGCTCGCACGACGGCCATCGGGATGGAGCGACAGCGCTTTGCCGTGCTGTTTCGCAAGCAGGTCGCGATAGATACCGGGCCGGTTGCGCAGCGCCTCGGGCGAACCGTCGTCGATCACCTTGCCCTGGCTCATGACGATGATGCGATCGAAATGCTGCAACGTCGACAGGCGGTGCGCGATCGCAATGACCGTGCGGCCGACCATGAGCCGGTCCAGCGCCTGCTGGATCGCCTCTTCCGACGCACTGTCGAGCGCCGATGTCGCTTCATCGAGCAACAGGATCGGCGCATTCTTCAGAATGGCGCGAGCAATGGCGATGCGCTGGCGCTGGCCGCCCGAGAGTTTCACGCCGCGGTCGCCCACAATCGTGTCGAAGCCGTCGGGCATCGCCTCGATGAAATCGGTGCAACGTGCTTCGCGCGCCGCCGCCAGCACTTCTTCGCGGCTCGCTTCGGGGCGGCCGTACGCGATGTTTTCGTAGACCGAACGGTGAAAGAGCGCAATGTCCTGCGGTACGAGGGCGATGGCATGGCGCAGGCTTTCCTGCGTGATTCCGCTGATGTCCTGACCGTCGATCGTCACCCGGCCGCCTTGCGTCTCATAGAAACGCTGCAACAGCGCGAGTACCGTCGACTTGCCCGCGCCCGATTTGCCGACGAGCCCCACGCGTTGCCCCGCTTCGATGCGCAAATCGAAGTGATCGAGGATCGGGCGGCGACGCGGGTAGGCGAACGTCACCTGTTCGAAGACCACTTCGCCGCCGCGCGGTGCGAGCTCGCCCGCCGTGTCGCGATCGGGCATGCCGTGCGGTTCGAGCAGCGTCTTGACGGCCTCAGCGAGGCGGGCAATATGCTGCGTCACGTCGACGAGGGCAACCGCGAGGTCGCGCGTGCCGTGCAGAATCGTGAACCCGAGCGAGCTGACGAGCACGATGTCGCCCGAGGTGACGCGGCCCTGGCTCCAGAGCCAGAGCGCCCAGCCGAGCAGCCCGGCTGACAGGATCGCGGTAATGACGGCGTGCAACAGGCGCAGGCGCTCGAGGTAGAGCAGGCTGTCCTGACGTGCGTCCATTTCCGCCTTGATCGTTGCGCCGAAGCGCCGCTGCTCGCGCAGCGTCATGCCGAACGCGCGGACGAGCCCCATGTTGCTGATCACGTCGACGAGTTCGCCGTCCACCGCCGCCGCCTTCGCCGCAAAGTTCTGATGATGCGACGAGCCGCGTCCGGCCAGCTTGAACAGCACGATCGCCAGCACGGCCGAGCAGCCCATCAGCGAGAAGGCCATGACCGGGTTGACGGTAATGATCATAAAAATGGCGCCCAGCACGGCGATACACGGCGGCAAGACATTCCATGCCATCGTGTTTTCGGACGTGAAAACCGCGTTCGACGTGGCCGTGATCCGGCTCGCGAGCGTGCCTGGCTGGCGTTCGGCGTAATAGGTCGGCGAGTGGCCGGTCAGGTACTGGAACAGGTCGCGCCGCAGATCGCCTGTCACGTTGACAAACGTATGCGCTGCCACCCAACCGCCAACGCGCCAGAGCAGATTGTCGGCCGCAATGAGCCCGACGAGGATGCCGAAGGCGGCCCAAAGGGGCCCGGGATGGCCGCGGCCCATGCCAAGCACATCGATCAGATGCTTGATCGCGTATTGCGAGGCGAGGGCGCAACCGACGGCCGCCAAGACGCTGACGAGCACGATCGTGTGCGCCAGGGGGTGGCGACGGATGTAGCTCAGCAGAAACGCGAGCGGACGGTCCGCATACGTCGACAGCCTGGCATTGCGGGCGTTACGCTCGGCGACGGTCAAATGTTCCAATTGTGGGGGCGCTGATCGCGTTGCAGTAGTGGAAGCGGGTGGTGTCATGAAAAGCATAGTCTGCGGGTGGCGCGCCGCAACGGCCAATGTCGAGCAATATCGCGTTTGGCGTGGCACGCCGCCATTGTAAACATCCGGCACCGTTTGCCGGGGCCTCGTGCGCGCGCAAGGCACACCTCGTACGCGGCTTCGCACCGCCCGCGTTGGATACACGCAACGCCTCGCCGTTCATGCGGCGGTGCACCGTCGTCTTCCCCTAGCAAAACGGATGCGCGCTCGGTCGGAAATTTTTCCGCCTGAAAGCTACTGTAATTTTGGGATATCATCCCAGGTTACGTCCGCTCACCCGGAAAGGGTGATGCCGGGACGCTCGGGCCGCGGGCCGGCACCCGGGGAAAGCCTTTGCAGACGGGCTTTGCGCTACTGTAAGCGGGGTCCGGCTGACCGGGGTTTGCAGAGTGTTTCCGGCTTGTAACAATGTAAAGAGTTTGAAATGTCTTGCGGCGCAGCAACGGGCTGCCCCGATAATCGGCTTCGGGTTAGCCCTTAGCAAGCCGAATGATCGGTCAACGATTGTGCACGTGATGCGTTTACGTGCATGCGGCCTAGACGCCGCAACGAGAGGCACGAGGGTTTCGTCTACCCAGGCGAGTCGTCGTCGCGCCCCAGTTATTACACGGGTCTGCCGGCATGGCGGTGCCGCCGCGGCGAAGCGGCGATTCGCTTGAACCTGACAGCAATCACTTTTTGCCTGAATTTTTATTAGGAGTTCATCACTATGCGGATCGCTCAAATCGCGCCTTTGCACGAGGCGGTTCCCCCGAAGCTCTACGGCGGCACGGAACGTGTCGTGTCGTACCTGACGGAGGCGCTCGTCGAATTGGGTCATGACGTCACGCTTTTCGCGAGCGGCGATTCGCAGACTTCGGCTAAGCTCGAGGCCTTCTGGCCGCAGGCGCTGCGCCTCGACCCGTCGATCCGCGACACGATGGCTCCCCATATGCTGCTGCTCGAAGAAGTGCGCCGCCGCGCAGACGAATTCGACGTGCTGCATTTCCACATCGACTACTACCCGTTCTCGCTGTTCTCGCGTCAGCCGGTCCCGCACCTGACGACGCTCCACGGGCGTCTGGACCTGCCCGAGCTGCAGCCGATCTTCAACACGTTCAACGACGTGCCGGTCGTATCGATCTCGGATAACCAGCGCATGCCGCTTACGCAGGCGAACTGGCTCTCGACGGTCTATCACGGCCTGCCCGAGAATCTGCTCACGCCGCGCAAAGACGTGAAACCGAGCTACCTCGCGTTCCTCGGCCGCATTTCGCCCGAGAAGCGTGTCGATACGGCGATCCGTATCGCCGAGAAGGCCGGCATGCCGATCAAGATTGCGGCCAAGCTCGACAAGGCCGACCGCGCCTACTACGAAGAGCAGATCAAACCGTTGTTCGCGTTGCCGCACGTCGAATATATCGGCGAGATCAACGAAAGCGAGAAGGCCGAATTCCTCGGCAATGCGCACGCGCTGCTGTTCCCGATCGACTGGCCGGAGCCGTTCGGTCTCGTCATGATCGAATCGATGGCATGCGGCACGCCTGTGATCGCGTTCAAGCGCGGCTCGGTGCCCGAAGTCATCGAGAACGGCGTGTCGGGCTTCATCGTTGAAGACGAACTCTCCGCCGTTGCCGCGGTCAACCGCCTCCATACGTTGCCGCGCGAGACCGTGCGCGCTGCGTTCGAAGCGCGGTTCACGTCGAAGGTGATGGCGCAAAACTACATCGCGTCCTACGAAGAACTGCTGCGCCGCAAGCGCCGCACGGTGCTGCGCGAAGTCAACGCCGGCTGAACGCGGCGCTCGCCCGGCTGCCCTTCGGGCGGCCGGTCATCCGCGCATCGAGTTGCACCGGTTACGCCCCGTTTGCCATCGGCAAGCGGGGCGTTGTTGTTTTGGGGGCCAGCGCAGGCCGCAAATCCCTATAATTGGCGCTTCCGGCGGGCCGCCACCTCGACGCCCCCGAATGCCGACCGACAGGAGCCAAGTTTTGACGAGAATGCCCGTAACGCATGCGAATCCCGTCCCCGGGGCAGGGACGATCTTCGCGCTGCGCGCCATCGGTCTCGTATTGCTCGCGCGTTGGCTCCACGCGATGGCCCAGATCGGCTACGGGGCGGCGTTCTCGGCGATGACCTCATCGCCGTGGGCCTGCGTCAACATCGTCTTTCTGTTCCTCGCCATCGTCCTGCCGGGTGCGCACGCGCGCGCCGAACGTCCGCTGCATCCGTTGCCGCAGTGGTTGCGCCAGGCGCTGCGCTTCTTCGGCTTTCTTGGCCTGATCTTCGCCCTGTGGTCGATCGGCCTGTTCGCGTGGGCGGCCGGCGGCCGGCGCACGCTGCACGCCATCGCCGATACGAACGGCTGGCTCGTCGTGGCCCCTTCGCTCTATGCGGCCGTCGTCTGGATTTGTCGCCCGCGGGCACTGTGGCGTACCAATGTGGCCGCGCGACGTTTTGCAGTCGGACGCTACGCGATCTCGCTCGATCCGCTCGCGCACACGGTGGTCGTCTGGGCGGAAAGCAGAAAGGTCGGCCAGTACGACGCGCGTGAGCTCTCGCTCAAATGGCCCGCCTTTGCTGCCGTCGAAAGCGAGTCCGCGCTGGCGCCGGTTCACGCGGGCCAAGCCACCGGCATGCGCCGCGACGATACGCCCCGGCGTTGGCCAGGGCGGGCACGGCGCTCGCATGTCGAGTTGCTCTGGGATTCGCCGGCCGCCGTCGGCCACAATCGCCAAGTCGTCTTTCGCGCGACGCTTGCAACCGACGGCGACCGCCGCTCGGCGCATGCGCTCGATTCCGCGCTCAAGCAAATCTGACACGCGCCCGGCCCTCGCCGCGACGGTTGCGCAGGCCGCGCGCAGGCGCGATCCCTTCGCTGCTATTTGCTGACAACGGGAGGGCGCTTGAAAAAGGTTCGGATCGGTCTGGCGCGTGCCTATGATGAACCACAAGGCGACGGGGGCAAGCGCTTCCTTGTCGACCGCGTGGGGCCGCGCGGCATCACGAAAGACGCTTGGCAGATCGAGGCATGGTTGCGCGACGTCGCGCCAAGTACGCCGCTGCGGCGCTGGTTCGACCACAAACTCGAACACTGGCCCGAGTTCGCCCGGCGTTACCGTGCCGAACTCGACGGAAAGCCCGAAGCGCTGCAATTGCTCGTCGAAGCGGCGGAAAGCGGGCCCGTCACGCTCGTGTACGGCGCGCGCGACCGCGAGCACAACCAGGCCGTTGTCCTGCGCGATTACCTGATCGACAAGATCAAGCTTTGATGCCAGCAACACGTTCTCCCCGCGGGCTCCCCGAAGCCGGTTTGCCCGCGTTGTTGACCGAAATCCGCGCTTGCCGCGTCTGCGCGCCACACTTGCCGCATGGGCCGAGACCCGTGCTGCAAGTCGGGACAGACGCACGCGTGCTGGTGGTCGGCCAGGCGCCCGGCGCACGCGTGCACGCGTCGGGCATCCCGTGGGACGACAAGAGCGGCGAGCGGTTGCGGGACTGGATGGGCATCTCACCGGCGGTGTTCTACGACGCTCGGCGCATCGCGCTGCTGCCCATGGCTTATTGCTATCCGGGGCGCGGTAAATCAGGCGATCTGCCGCCGCGACCCGAGTGCGCCGAGCACTGGCTCGAGCGCGTGCTGGCCGAATTGCCGCACGTCGAGCTGACGCTGCTCGTCGGCGCGTACGCACAGGCGCGCTTCCTGGCCGGCGAACGGCGCGGCACGTTGACGGAGACGGTCGCCGCATGGCGAGCCTATGGCGACACCCGGCTGCCGTTGCCGCATCCGTCCCCGCGCAATCAGGGATGGTTCAAGCATCACCCCTGGTTCGAGCGCGAGCTCGTGCCCGAATTGCGTCGGCGCGTCGCAGCCGTGCTCGCCCCGGCGCCGTAAGCGCCCGCGCGTGTTGCTCCGTCAAGCGTGCAAACCGTTGGCCGCGCGCCGTGCGTGGGATTCCCGCGCGCTTCGCGCGGCAGGACTATCATTGCAGCCCTGATGCGTCGTCCTGTCTCGAAATGGCGGCGCCGAAACGTTCGATACAGCGCGTACAAAGGACCGTTCCATGACTTCCGGTGTCATCCGTATTCGCGGAGCCCGTCAACACAATCTCAAAAACATCGACCTCGAGTTGCGGACCGGCGAGATGACGGTCGTCACCGGGCCGTCGGGCTCGGGCAAATCGAGTCTCGTCTTCGACACGCTCTACGCGGAGGGGCAGCGGCGCTATGTCGAGACGTTCAGCGCCTACGCGCGTCAGTTCCTCGATCGGATGGACCGGCCGCAAGTCGACCGTGTGGACGGCGTGCCGCCCGCGATTGCGATCGACCAGACGAACCCCGTACGCAGCTCGCGCTCGACGGTCGGTACGATGACGGAGCTCAACGATCACCTGAAGCTGTTGTACGCGCGTGCCGCGCAGCTATTCGACAAGGTGACCGCCCAGCCCGTGCGGCACGACACGCCCGAGACCATCTACGCCGACCTGCTGGCGCGCACTGCCGAACGCGATCCGCGACTCGTGATCACGTTTCCGGTCGAGTTGCCCGAGACGACCAGCGCCGACGAGGTGACCGCGTGGCTTTCGGCGAGCGGCTACACGCGTGTGCAGGCCGAGCGCGAGGTGACGACGGCGGATGGCGTGCGCAAGATGCTCGACGTGGTCGCGGACCGCTTCCGTCTGCAAAAGACCGAGAAGGTGCGCGCTGTCGAGGCGATCGAAGCCTCGCTCAAGCGCGGCGCGGGCCGCGTGAATGTCTACGTGCTGCCCGACGCGGCTGCCGACGGCGGGCCCGAGGAGGCGGACGCGTCCTCGCCGGTGCCCGGAATCTGGCGTTTTTCGACGGGCCTGCATTGTCCCGAGAGCGATCTGCGCTACGCCGATCCGCAGCCGGGGCTGTTCTCGTTCAACTCCGCTTATGGGGCCTGCGACGTGTGTCGCGGGTTCGGTCGAGTGATCGGCGTCGACCTGGGCCTCGTCATCCCCGATGCGCGCAAGACACTCGCGGGCGGCGCGGTCAAACCGATGCAAACGCCCGCCTGGAAGGAATGCCAGGACGACTTGATGCGTTACGCCGCGCGCGAACGCGTGCGCACGACGGTGCCGTGGGCCGAGCTGACCGACGAGGAGCGGGACTGGGTCATCAACGGCTCGCCGCAATGGGACGGCGAGTGGCAGCGCGCCTGGTACGGCGTGCGACGTTTCTTCGGCTACCTCGAGTCGAAGGCCTACAAGATGCACATCCGCGTGCTGCTCTCGAAGTACCGCAGCTATACGCCGTGCGAGACCTGCAACGGGGCGCGGCTCAAGACCGAGTCGCTGCTCTGGCGCCTCGGCACGGCGGCGAACGCGGACGCCGTGCTGCCGGCGGCGGCGCGTTTCATGCCGAACGGCGTGCAATGGTCGCGTGCGCAGCTCGAAGCGCTGCCGGGTCTGACGGTGCACGATCTGATGCTGATGCCGATCGAGCGGATCCGGCGCTTCTTCGATGAAGTCACGCTGCCGAGCGCACTGCTCGACGATGCGCTGAAGCTGCTCGTCGCCGAGGTGCGGACGCGGCTGAGGTATCTTTGCGACGTCGGGCTGGGCTATCTGACGCTCGATCGCCAAAGTCGCACGCTCTCGGGCGGCGAAGTGCAGCGGATCAACCTGACGACGGCCCTCGGGACCTCGCTCACGAAAACGCTGTTCGTGCTCGACGAACCGAGCATCGGCCTTCATCCACGCGATCTGAACCGTATCGTCGAAGCGATGCGGCGGCTGCGCGACGCGGGCAATACGCTCGTCGTCGTCGAGCACGATCCGTCGGTCATGCTGGCCGCCGATCGCCGGATCGATATGGGGCCCGGGCCCGGCGAGCGCGGTGGCGCCATCGTTTATGACGGCACGCCGGCCGACATCGGGCGCGCCGCTACGCTGACCGGCGAATATCTGGGCGGGCGCAAGCATGTCGCCGATGCGACGCACTGGGCACGGCGCCCCGTCGACGCTCAAACGCCACGGCTCGTGCTCGAAGGCGCTGGCGAGCACAACCTGCGCGATGTGGCCGTCGAGCTGCCGCTGGCGCGCCTCGTGTGCGTGACGGGCGTGTCGGGCTCGGGAAAGTCCACGCTCATTCAGGACGTACTCTATCCGGCGCTCGCTCGTCACCTGGGCCGCTCGACCGAAGCGCCTGGTGCGCACCGGGCGCTCCTCGGTGCCGAGCAGATCGCCGACGCCGTGTTCGTCGATCAGTCGCCGATCGGCAAGACCGCGCGCTCGAACCCGGCCAGCTATGTCGGCGCCTTCGACGAAATCCGCAAACTGTTCGCGCAGGCGCCGCTCGCTCAGCAACGCGGCTACAGCGCGGGGACGTTCAGCTTCAACTCGGGTGACGGCCGCTGCCCGACCTGCGGCGGTTCGGGCTTCGAGCACATCGAGATGCAGTTTCTGTCCGACGTCTACCTGCGCTGCCCCGACTGCGACGGCCGCCGCTATCGTGCCGAGGTGCTCGAAGTGACGATCGAACGCGCCACCGCCGGCGCACCGCTCGCTGCGCTGTCCGTTGCCGACGTGCTCGAGCTGACCGTCAGCGAGGCCGTCGCCTACTTCGCGAACGACGCCGAGGTGCTGCGTGTGCTGCAGCCGATCGTCGACGTGGGGCTCGAGTATGTGAAGCTCGGCCAGCCCGTGCCGACGCTCTCGGGCGGCGAAGCGCAACGCCTGAAGCTTGCCGGGTTCCTCGCCGAAACGGGGGGGAAGACACCGGCCGCACAGGCGGCCGGCGGCCGGCTGTTCATGTTCGACGAGCCCACGACGGGGCTGCACTTCGACGACATCGCCAAGCTCATGCGCGCGTTCGGCAAGCTGCTCGCGCGCGGCCACTCGCTCGTCGTGATCGAACATAATCTCGATGTGATCCGCGCGGCCGATTGGATCGTCGACCTCGGCCCCGAAGGCGGCGATGCGGGCGGCACGATCGTCGTGGCCGGCACGCCTGAAGCGGTCATGGCATGCGAGGCGTCGCACACGGGGCATGCGCTGTCTCAATACGAGCGCGCACTCGCCGCGCACGCGGTGCCGAGCGCAGACGAGGGCGAGGCTGGCGTGCCGCTGCAAGCGGCATTGGCTGCGGCACGTTCGCGCCGCGCTGTAGAAGGCGAGGATGTCGTTCGTATCGTCAACGCACGCGAGCACAACCTCAAGGCGCTCGATGTCGACATTCCGCACGGCAAGTTCAACGTGGTCACCGGCGTATCGGGTTCGGGCAAGTCGACGCTCGCGTTCGACATCCTCTTTCACGAAGGGCAGCGACGCTATCTGGAATCGCTCAACGCCTATGCGCGCTCGATCGTGCAGCCGGCCGGGCGTCCGGAGGTCGATGCCGTCTACGGCATTCCGCCGACGGTCGCGATCGAGCAACGGCTCTCGCGCGGCGGCCGCAAGAGTACGGTGGCGACCACCTCGGAAGTCTGGCACTTCCTGCGCCTGCTTTACGTGAAGCTCGGCATTCAGCACTGCGTGCACGACGGCGCACCGGTCACGCCGCAGACGGCCGAGTCGATCGCGGCGCAGCTGTTGCGCGACTATGCGGGCGAGCACGTCGGCCTGTTCGCGCCGCTTGTCGTGAACCGCAAGGGCCTTTATACCGATCTCGCGAAATGGGCCAAAGCGCGCGGCCATACGCACCTGCGCGTGGATGGCGAATTCGTCCCCGTCGACCCGTGGCCGAAGCTCGAGCGTTTCCGCGAACACACGATCGAGCTGCCCGTTGCCGACCTCGTCGTGTCTGCCGATGACGAAGCGGCCCTGCGGCGCGCGCTCGATGCGGCGCTCGAAATCGGTAAGGGCGTGATGCATCTGCTCGCGCCGCTCGACGGCCTGTCCGATGCGCTGGCCGCCGGCAAGCCGACCGCGGGCATCGGCACGATGGAAGTTTTCTCGGTCAAGCGAGCCTGCCCGGTTTGCGGCACGAGCTACCCCGAGCTGGACCCGCGGATGTTCTCGTACAACAGCAAGCACGGCTGGTGTTCGAGCTGCGTCGGTACGGGCCTCGCGCTCACACGCGAGCAGCGCGCCGCGTTCGACGACACGGTGTTGGCCGAGGACGGCCGCGGGCGCGAGCAGAGCCTGCCCTCCGAGGAGATCGAGCCCGAAGGGCTCGCCGATGCGCCATGTCCGGACTGCGGCGGCACGCGGTTGAACGAGACCGCACGCGCCGTCACGTTCGACTCGCATTCGATCGTGAGCATCGGGCAGTGGACCGTGGCCGATACGCGGCGCTGGATCGACTCGCTGGAGATGTCGGGTCGCGATGCGCAGATCGCGCGCGACGTCGTTTCGGAGATCGCGGGCCGGCTGCGGTTTCTGGAGGAAGTCGGGCTCGGCTATCTGAGCCTCGATCGTGCCGCGCCGAGCCTGTCCGGTGGCGAAGCGCAACGGATCCGGCTCGCTGCTCAGCTCGGCAGCAACTTGCAGGGCGTTTGCTACGTGCTCGATGAACCGACAATCGGCCTGCATCCGCGCGACAACAAGATCCTGCTCGACGCACTGCGCCAGCTCGGCGACAAGGGCAACACGCTGGTCGTCGTCGAGCACGACGAAGATACGATCCGGCGCGCCGACCACATCATCGACATCGGGCCGGGCGCGGGCAAGCGCGGCGGGCGGCTCGTCGCAGCCGGCGGCGTGGCGGATCTTGCGGCGGCGCCCGATTCGTTGACGGGGCGCTTTCTCGCCGAACCGATCGTTCATCCGCTCAAGCCGCGGCGCGAGGTCGACCCGCAGGCGAACGTGCCCGAGCGCTGGCTGACCGTGCACGGCGCGCGACTGCACAACCTGCGCGACGTGACGGTCACCCTTCCGCTCACGCGGCTTGTCGCCGTGACGGGCGTATCGGGCTCGGGCAAATCGACGCTCGCACGGGATGTGCTGATGACGAACCTGCTCGACGCAGTCGGGCGGTCGGTGCTTTCGTCCCCGGCGACGAAGCGGGCTCGACGGGCGGCGCAAGCCGAGTCGCAGCCTGCACGGCGCACCGCGGGGCAGGCACGTTCGGCTGCCGTTGCTCCCGCGCGTTTGAATGTGACGCACCGCTGGCAGGGCTGCGAAGCGGTGACGGGATGGGAGGCGATCGACCGTGTACTCGAGGTCGATCAAACGCCGATCGGGAAGACGCCGCGCTCGTGTCCGGCCACGTATATCGGCGTGTGGGACACGATCCGCAAACTCTTCGCCGAGACCCTCGAGGCGAGGGCGCGCGGCTACACGGCATCGCGCTTCTCGTTCAACACCGGCGGGGGACGTTGCCCGGCCTGCGAGGGCCAAGGCGTGCGCACGATCGGCATGAGCTTCCTGCCCGATGTGAAAGTGCCGTGCGACGTCTGTCATGGGCAGCGGTTCAACCCCGAGACGCTGGCGGTGACGTGGCGCGGCAAGAACATCGGGGACGTGCTGACGATGGAGGTCGACGAAGCGGTCGAGTTCTTCGCCTCGCTGCAAAGCATCGCGCATCCGCTGCAGTTGATGAAGGACGTGGGGCTCGGCTATCTGACGCTTGGCCAGCCCTCGCCGACGCTTTCGGGCGGCGAAGCCCAGCGGATCAAGCTCGTGACCGAGCTCTCTAAAGTGCGCGACGACGTGACGCGGCGCGGTCAGAAGGCGCCGCATACGCTCTACGTGCTCGACGAACCGACGGTCGGTTTGCATATGGCCGATGTCGCGCGTCTGATCCGCGTGCTCCATCGGCTCGCCGACGGGGGACACAGCGTGATCGTGATCGAGCACGACCTCGACGTGATCGCCGAGGCGGACTGGATCATCGACCTGGGACCGGAAGGTGGGGCGGCGGGTGGCACGGTCGTCGCAGCGGCGGACCCGGAGGGGCTCGCGCGTGTCGCCGCAAGCCACACGGGGGCGGCGCTCAGGCCTGTCCTCGCGCGAACCGGGCGCAAGGCCGAGACGCGGGGCGAACCGGGCGAGACGTTGCGCAGCGCGTGAGCATGAAAACGAAGCGCCGCGCCGGTATCCCGGGCGCGGCGCTTCGCGATGCGTGGCGTTCGACCTATGCCTCGCCGGCCAGCTGCGGTTGCGGTTTGGCCGGTTGTTCGGCGGCGCCCTCGCGCGGTTGCATGGCTACGTGGCCGACCCAGACGAGCGCGAGCGTGGCGAGTGCGACCGAGAGCCATCCGTTCGTGCCATAGCCGATCAGGCGACCGGCCGTGTCCGTCGACAGGAACAAGCCGCCGAGCCATGCGCCGCAGCCGCCGGCAAGGGCCTGCACGGCGTTGTTCGCGCTGAGGAACGCGCCTCGCACCGCCGGCGCAGGGACCGTTGTCAAGATCGCCTGCATCGGGACCATACGGCCCGAACTGATCACCATGAACAGCGCGAAAAACGGCAGCAGGGCGACGTACGGCAAATTCGGCAGGTGCGTGAGGAAAAGCGCGGGCGCGACCGACAGCACGCCGAAGATCCGAAAGATGCGCCGATGGCCGTAGCGGTCGGCAAGCCGACCTACGGCGCGCGAAGTGTAGAGCGTTGCCGCGCCGCCCGCCATGTACATCCAGGACAGATGCCCGGGCGGTACCTGATGGTTGGCGACGAGCATCGGCGCGATGAACGGGATCAACAGCATGTGCGCGAGCATCATGAGGAACGTCAGCACGAACGCCTTCAAATGTCGCGGCAGGAACAGCAGACGGCCGAGCGCGGGGATGGCTTCGCGCATCGGTACAGGCGCGCGCGTGCGCAGATGCTCGGACAACGGCGGCACCACGTTCGCGACCGTGCACCCGATGATCGCGCAGAGCGCCGCGAGCAGCCAGAACGCGGACGACCAGCCGAAGCGCGCGCCGACGAGCACGCCGAAGGGTACGCCGGCGATCGCTGCGATCGAGAAGCCCGTCATGATGATGCCGCTCGCCGTGCCGCGCCGCTCGACGGGGACGACATCGGCGACGATCGCCATCACGTTCGCACCGAGCCAGCCGCCCGTGATGCCCGCGAACGCGCGTGCGGCCAGCAGCAGCGGCAGGCTCGGCGCGAGTGCGCAGCCGAGGTTCGACAGCGCGAACAGCGTGTAGACGGCGAGCAGGAGCCGCCGCCGGTCGAACCGGTCGATGAACGTGGCAGCGAACAGCCCCGAGACGCCCGAACACCACGAATAGGCTGAGACAGCCATCGCAAACGCGGCGGGGCCGATCTTGAACGCATCCATGATCTGCGGGCCGAGCGGCATCATGACCATGAAGTCCATGATCAGCGTGAACTGCACGAGAGCCAGCAGCCATACCAGGCGGCGCTCGCGTGCGGGAGACAAGGCATACATTAATTGGTGTCCTGATTATTCGTAGTGCGTTGTTGTGGGCCCGGGCACGGCGCGCCCGCCGGTGGCGGCAGCGGGCTCACGAGCGAGCGCTGCGCCATCCGCGGTTGCTGGTGACGCCGATCAAACGTCGGCGGTGGGTGCGCTGCCTTGCGGCGAGGGGCCGTTCTTGCCGTCGATCTCGGCGGCGGCACGCAGCAGGATGTCGGCGATGCGGCGCTGCTCCTCCTCACTGGCGTCGATATGCCGTAAGAGCGCCAGTTTGATCGCATAACGTGCCTGCATCAACTTCGGGTGCCAGCGCCCCGTTTCGCTGCCTTCGCCGCCTGCTTCGTCGTCGGCTGCATAAGCGCGGCGTACGGCCTCCATGCGTTGCGCGACGTAGGCGAGTTTGGCGAGCATGATGTCGACGCGGTCGCGCTGAGCATCGAGATGGGCACGTCCCGCCTCCGAGATTTCGTAGCGTTTGCGGTTGCCTTCCTGCTGGACGCTGACGTAACCGAGTTCTTCGAGGTAGGTCAGCGCCGGGTAGACCATGCCCGGGCTCGGCGTGTAGAAGCCGTTCGAGCGCGTTTCGAGCGCCTTGATCAGTTCATAGCCGTGGCGTGGGGCCTCGGCGATCAACGCGAGCAGCATCAGCTGCAGGTCTTCGCCGCTGAACTTGCGCCCACGAGTGAGGCCGTCGTCGTCGCCGCCGCCGAACCCCCGGCCGCCCCAGAAGCCATGGCCGCCGCCGTGATGGCGGTGACCGTGGCGACCGATCGCATGCCAGAGCCCGTGCAGGAACGAGGCGTCGAACAAGCGCTCGGGATGCCAGCCGCGCAGGCCGCGGGGGAAGCGCTCGCCGCGCGGCGCACTATGGCGCTCATGGCGGTGAGGGCCCTCGGCCCAGCCATAGCGCGGATCGCCATGGCCAAACCGGTGACCGTGCCGCTCGCCGCGGCCCGGATGGAAGTCGTGATCGAAATCGTATTCGTGATGATGACGGTGGCGCATCGCGCTTTTCTCCTCGCCCTCAGACGGGCTCCGTGTCAGGTCGTTCGTAAGCTATATCGTACGATATGTGTCGTAAGATATATATCGAAAGATAGTCTGTCAAGCGGGCGACTGTCGCGGGGAGGAGAAAGGGCGCTCAGTCTTGAGAATGGAAGCGCACCGCACCTACAGGGGGCCGTCATGGAAGTGACGCCGGCAGACATGCCAAAATGTTTGCCGAAGCTGTTGGGCCGTTCTCATCCACACCGAGCAATAAACCGATGACCGCAATGAATTCCGACGAGCGACTTAAAAGTTTAGGGTTGGTGCTGCCTCCCATTCCTGCCCCTATCGGCAACTTCGCGAGTTGGCGACGATCGGGCCAGATTCTTTATTTATCCGGGCAGGGGCCGCGCGATGCGTCCGGATCGGTGATCAAAGGGAAATTAGGCCAGAACTACAGTGTCGAGCGTGGCTATGCCGATGCGCGTCAAGTGGGCCTGCAGCTCTTGTCGACCATTCGGCAGGCGGCCGGTTCGCTTGATCATGTGGCGGCCGTTTTGAAGATCTTCGGCATGGTGAACGCCGAGCCGGATTTTGGCGATCATCCGAAGGTCATTAATGGATGCTCCGACTTGTTCGTGGAAGTCCTCGGTGAGCGCGGTCGACACGCGAGGTCGGCCGTTGGGATGGGTTCCCTGCCCAACGGGATGTCGGTAGAAATCGAGGCGATCGTCGAGATCGCGAGCGGGTACTGAGGCATCGAAGCCAACGACCGTGCGTTCGATCGCCGATATCCAGATTGAACCTGTGCGGCCCGGGCCCCGAGGCCGCGAGCCTCACCAAACCGCCTGACTCGTCAGCGCGAACTGCTGATAGGTGTCGTCGACGGAAACGGGCTTGCCGCGCACCGTCTGTTCGATGTGATCGACGAGCGGCAAACCCACGGCTTCGAGCCACGGCGACAACCCGAGCGCCGCCGGCGTGTCGATCCGCACGAACATACCGGCGTGCAAGGCCAGCCAATGGCTGATCAGCGCCTTCGCGCGACAGTCGCCGGGTGACTCGGGCGCCACCACGGGCCCGATGACGTGCCCGTCGCCGAAGCGCCGGAACAACGCAAAGCCGATCAGCGTTCCGTCGCGGTCGAGCGCGATGCCGCTTGCAATGTCGAGCAGCGCGGGCAGCATCGCCGAACGGTCGAGACCGCTCGCGCGCGTGGCGAGTTCGATGAGGCGAGGCTGGTCGTTCGCGCCGATCGGCCGCAGCCGCTCGCCGGGAGGCAGCGCCACGAGGGGCGGCTGAAAGGCCGCACCCTGATGTTGATGAATCCGGCCCATGCGCGTGAACCCGAGCGCCTCCACGAGCGGCCAGCCCGCATCGCTCGCATGGAGCAGCAGCGTGCGCGGCGCGAGTTCGCGTATCCAGTGCTCGATCATGGCGCGACCGATGCCGCGGCGCTGATGACGCGGCTTGACGATAAACATGCCGAGCGTGGCCGCCTGCTCGCCGAATAGCCAAGCGAAGGCCGTGCCGACAACCTCGCCGTGCTCGTCGAGCGCGACGATACCCTTGCCGATTTGTGCGGCGAACCGCCAATCTTCGGGACGATGACGCCAGCGCACAGCACTCGAGAGGGCATAACCGGCGGCCAGATCGTCGGACGTGAATGCACGCAGCGTGATGACACAGTTCGAGCTTGGGGCGGACACGCCGGCCTCCTGGTTCTATGAACGCGTACGAGACTATCCCATTGCCCCTGTCGTCCGACTAGGACGATCTTCCTGTTTCTGTCGCCGGCACACGCAGACGTTGTGGTGCAACGCAAAACGCGGCGTCAGCGGTGCGAGAACGCATCGAATCTGCTGAATGCGCATTTTTGTCGACCAAAGATGCGGCGTCGGCGGACCTACGATGTTCACATCGAAACGTTCGCAGGGTGCGCATCATGGATCGGCGTTTTCACGCCCGTGCTTGCCGATACGGAAGGTTGAAAACCGGCTGCAGGCCGGCTGCCGGGGACCGCCGCAGAATCTGCTGCGGCCGAGGTCGAAAACGCGTGATTTGTGCCGCCGGCCCACCCTGAATCGACGACATCCGCAAATTTTGCACTCTTAAATTTTCTACAGGGACGCACTTCCTGTATTCGCCACTGAGCCAGACGGTTCATCACACGAAAGGATTGCCATCATGATCGATTTCGAGCCCAAGTACATCACGTTCGACTGCTACGGCACGCTGACGAAGTTCCGCATGGCCGAAATGGCCCGCGACGTCTACGGCAACCGACTGAAAGGCGACGCGCTCGAACAGTTCGTCAAGGCCTTTGCCGGTTATCGGCTCGACGAGGTGCTCGGCGCATGGAAGCCGTACCGCGACGTGGTGGTCAATTCGCTGCGCCGCACTTGCAAGCGGATGAACGTGGCGTTCGACGAGGCCGAAGCGGAGAAATTCTACTTTGCCGTACCGACCTGGGGCCCGCATCCGGACGTGCCGGAAGGGCTCTCGCGCCTCGCGAAGAAGTACAAGCTCGTGATTCTCTCGAACGCATCGGACGATCAGATCCAAAGCAACGTCGACCTGCTGGGCGCGCCGTTTCACCGCGTGTTTACGGCGCAGCAAGCTCAGTCGTACAAGCCGCGCATGCAGGGGTTCGAGTACATGTTCGACCAGCTCGGTTGCAACCCGGGCGATGTCCTGCACGTGTCGTCGAGCCTGCGCTATGACCTCATGACGGCGCATGACCTCGGCATCAAGCACAAGGCGTTCGTGGCCCGCGGTCACGAGCCCGGTACGCCGTTCTACGAGTACTACGAAGTGAAGACCATCGGCGATCTCGCGACGCAGCTCGGCCTGTGACGCAGCCGGACCGCCCCTTAATGTTGAGGACGCCACGATGAAGCTCGATTCCTACTGGCTCGATACCGCACCTCCCGGTTCCTACGCGTGCGCCGGACCGGTTCAGGGGCGGGTCGACGTCGCCGTGATCGGCGGCGGCTTCACGGGGCTGTCGGCGGCGCTGGCACTCGGCCGGCGCGGTGCGAGCGTCGCCGTGCTCGACGCGGGGCGGATGGGGGGCGGCGCCTCGGGACGCAACGGCGGCCAATGCAATACGGGCGTGGCGCAGGACTATGCGGCGCTGCGCGCCGAGCTCGGCGTGGAACGCGCCCAAGGCTGTTATCGCGCCTATGCGGCGGCCGTCGAAACCGTGGAATGCTTGATCCGCGAGGAGCGCATTGCCTGCGACTATGTCGCCACGGGCAAGCTCAAGCTTGCCGCGAAGCCGCATCACCTCGCCCATCTGGAGCACACCGCCGAGCTGATCCGTCGCGAGGTCGACCCCGAGATCGAGCTTATCGGCCGGGAGCGCATTCGCGATGAAGTCGACTCGGACGGTTTTTTCGGCGGGTTGCTGCAAAAACGCGGCGGCCAGATGCATATGGGGCGGTTCGCCGTCGGGCTCGCCAACGCAGCCGCACGGCATGGGGCGCAACTGTACGAGCATGCCGCAGTCACGGCGATCGCGAGGGTGGGGCAAGGCTTTCGGATCGACTCGGCGCGCGGCACCGTGCAGGCCGAACAGGTGCTGATCGCGACGGGCCCCTCGCGCCACGGACCGTTCGCCTGGTACCGCCGACGGCTCGCGCCGGTCGGCTCTTTCATCATCGTGACCGAGCCGCTGCCCGAGCAAACGCTTTCGCGGCTGTTTCCGAACCGGCGCTCGTACACGACGAGCCGGCTGATGCACAACTACTTTCGTGTGACGCCCGATTCGCGTCTGCTGTTCGGCGGTCGGGCGCGCTTCACCGCATCGGAGCGGCCTTCCGACGAGAAAAGCGGGCGCATCCTGCGGGCCAACCTCGCACAGCTGTTCCCACAGCTTGCCGATGCCCGCATCGACTATTGCTGGGGCGGCCTCGTCGATATCACGGCCGATCGCCTGCCGCGTGCCGGCCAGCACGATGGCGTGTGGTACTCGATGGGCTACAGCGGGCACGGCACGCAGATGTCGACGCACATGGGGCAGGTCATGGCCGATGCAATGTGCGGCAACCCGAGCGCGAACCCGTGGCGCGATTTTGCGTGGCCGGCCATCCCAGGGCACACCGGCAAACCCTGGTTTCTGCCGCTTGTCGGCGCGTATTACCAGATCAAAGATTGGTTCTACTGAAGTTCGGGCAAACCACCACACCGCCACGACCTACCAAGCTGCGGCCCCACACCTTCCTCGCGGAGACGTTTCATGAGCATCGATCGATCGCACGAACACCTTGCTGACCCCGGCGTCCGGCTCGACGAATTGACCCAGCGCGGCGCCACGCGCCGCGATCTGCTGCGAGCCATGGTGGCCGGCGGCATGATGTCGATGACTGGCGCGGGGCTGCTCGCCGCAAGCGGCGCAGCCCTTGCGCAGGACAAGCCGAAGCAGGGGGGCCACATCCGCGTGGCGACGCAAACGGCGTCTGCAGACGATACGCTCGATCCGGCGAAAGCCTCCGTCGCGACGGACTACGTTCGCTTGAACATGATCTACAACGGGCTGACCGAATACGACGCACATCTCGGTGCACAGATGGCGCTCGCTCAATCGCTCGAAACGAAGGATGCGACGGTCTGGGTAGCGAAGCTGCGCAGCGGCGTGCAGTTTCACGACGGCAAGGCGCTCGCACCGGCCGATGTCGTCTACTCGCTCTTGCGGCACAAGGACCCGGCCGTCGGCTCGAAGGTCAAGACGCTCGCCGATCAGTTCCAGGAAGTGAAGGCGACGGGACCGAACGAAGTGACGATCACGCTGCAGGGCGCCAACGCGGACCTGCCCGTGATCCTCGCTGATAGCCATTTCATGATCGTCAAAGACGGCACGAGCGACTTCAAGTCGGCTGTGGGCACCGGCCCCTTCAAGGTCAAGGATTTCTCGCCCGGCGTGCGTACCGTGGGTGTGCGCAACGAACGGTACTGGAAGCCGGGGTTGCCTCACCTCGACGAGATCGAACTCGTCGGGATCGGCGACGAATCGGCGCGCGTGAATGCGCTGCTTTCGGGCGACGTGCAGCTCATCAACCAGGTCAGCCCGCGTTCGACGGCACGGATCAAGGGAACGGCGGGCTTTGCCGTCAAAGAGACGAAGACGGGGCAATACACGGACCTCATCATGCGCGACGAAGGCGGCATCACGGGCAATGCCGACTTCCGGCGCGGCATGATGCATCTGTTCGACCGCGAGCAGATCCGCAAGACGGTGCTGCTCGGTTACGGCGAAATCGGCAACGATCAGCCGATCGACCCGACGAACAAATATTTCTTCGGCGGCCTGCCGCAGCGCGCATTCGATCCGCAGAAAGCCAAGTTCTATTTCCAGAAAGCGAAGCTCGGCAGTGCGCCGTTGCAGCTCTACGCATCGGAGGCCGCTGACGGCTCTGTCGAGATGGCGATGCTGCTGCAGCAGGCCGCACCGCAGGCCGGACTGAACCTGCAGGTCGTGCGTGCGCCCGCGGACGGCTACTGGTCCAACCATTGGATGAAGCATCCGCTCACGTTCGGCAACATCAACGCACGGCCGAGCGCGGACGTCATCTTCACGCAATTTTTCAAGTCCGACGCCCCGTGGAACGAGGCCAACTGGAAAGATCCGAAGTTCGATCAGCTGCTCGTGGCGGCCCGCGGCGAACCGGACGATGCCAAGCGCAAGAAGATTTACGGCGACATGCAGGTACTTGTGCATGACCAGGGCGGGATCGGCATTCCGTTGTTCCTGAGTTCGCTCGATGCGCATACGACGAAGCTCAAGGGGCTCGGGTCGATTCCGATCGCCGGTTTGATGGGCTTCAAATTCGCCGAAAACGTCTGGCTCGAAGCCTGAGCGCGAAAGGGGGCGCGTCGCGCGCCCCTCGCGTTCGGTTGTGCCGGCTGCGGCCACTCATTGGACAGGATAGACAGGAGACGCCACACAATGAAAGCTAACGCGCAAAGACTGATTGTTGCGCGGCTCGGTCTTGCGGCCCTCACGCTGCTGATCGTTTCGGCGATCGTGTTCGCATTGACGGGCCTTTTGCCCGGCGACGCCGCGCAGCAGGCGCTCGGTCAGGCTGCCACGCCGGAACAGGTGGCAGCGCTGCGTCGCGAGTTCGGTCTCGATCAGCCGGCGCTTGCGCGCTACCTTCATTGGCTCGCGCAGGCGGCAACCGGTCATTTCGGCACATCGATCTCGAACAACCTGCCCGTGAGCGAACTCATCGCCACACGGCTGCCGAACTCGCTCGTGCTGGCCGGCCTCACTACGCTCGTGTCGGTGCCGCTCGCACTCGCGATCGGGATCGGCTCGGCCGTGTTTCGCGGGTCGCTGCTCGACCGCACGCTGAACGTATTGACGCTTTCGGCCGTCGCGGTACCCGAGTTCCTGATCGCGACGATCGCCGTGCTCGTATTCGCGGTCAAGCTGCGCTGGCTGCCGGCGCTGTCGTATCTGTCGTCGGTCGATTCGTTCGGCTCGCTGCTGCGTATCTATGCGATGCCCGTCATGACGTTGTGCTGCGTCATCGTGGCGCAGATGGCGCGCATGACGCGTGCCGCCGTGCTCGACCAACTCGCCGCGCCGTATGTGGAGATGGCACGACTGAAAGGGGCTACTCCTGCCCGTATCGTGTTGCGCCACGTGCTGCCCAACACGATCGGCCCGGTCGCCAACGCCGTTGCGCTCAGTTTGTCGTATCTGTTCGGCGGCGTCGTCATCGTCGAATCGATCTTCAACTATCCCGGCCTCGCGAGTCTCATGGTCGATGCCGTGACCAATCGCGACATGCCGCTCGTGCAAGGTTGCGTCATGGTCTTCTGCGCAGCGTATCTCGTGCTCGTGCTGATCGCCGACCTGTGCCAAATCGTTTCCAATCCGAGGCTGCGCGAGCGATGAACCGACCCGCCACACCCCATGCCACCACGGCGCGCTACGCCGCCGGCGACGACGAGCTGGGGGGAGGGGGGAGACCTCCGGACCTGGAGCGGACCGGGGGTTGCGGACCTCGCCGGGCGGGCGCGCACGCTCGAGCTCCGAGCCGCCCGGTCGGGCGGCGGCGTGCCGGCGCGGGCGCTGCGAGAGCTGC
>CBJMQH010000007.1:0-26851 GCA_966431825.1 uncultured Trinickia sp. | reverse complement strand
ATCGGTCAGGATCGGCTTGTTCCAGCCCATGAAGCCGTGCAGGCCGCCGTGCGCCGCAATCGTGTCGAGCCCGGGGCGCAGCCAGAGGTGGAATGTGTTGCCGAGGATGATTTGAGCCTGGATCTCCTCGAGCTCGCGCGGCTGGATGGCCTTCACCGTGCCGTAAGTGCCCACGGGCATGAAGATCGGCGTCTCGATCGTGCCGTGGTTCAGCGTGAGGCGGCCGCGGCGCGCTTGGCCGTCGGTATTGAGCAGTTCGAACTTCAGGCCGGGCAGGTTCGCATCCGCGCTCGCGGGTGGCTGCGCCGCGGGGGCGGTTTGATGACCGTCGGTCATGTGAAAGACTCCTTAGCAACCGGAAAACAGTCCGGCGCAGATCGGTAGAGGCTCGTGCGCGGCGAAAGGGCGCGCACGAGCGGCGAATGTTACGCGAGCGATGTGCTGGACGGTGCGCTTTGCTCGCGCGTGAGCAGCATGGCGTCGCCGTAACTGAAGAAGCGATAGCGCGACTCGATGGCGTGGCGATAGGCTGCGCGGATCGTTTCGATGCCGGCGAACGCCGACACGAGCATGAGCAGCGTCGACTTCGGCAGGTGAAAGTTCGTGATCAGCCGGTCGACGACGCGGAAACGATATCCGGGCGTAATGAAGATATCGGTCTCGGCCTGCGTCGCGGCGAGCGGGCGGCCGGCGGCTTCCGCGTCGCGCGCCGCGGCTTCGAGCGCACGCATCGACGTCGTACCGACTGCGACGACGCGGCCGCCGCGCGCGCGCGTTGCCGCGATCTTCTCGACGAGATCGGCCGGCAGGGCGTACCACTCGCTGTGCATCTTGTGCTCGGCGATGTTTTCGACGCGCACGGGCTGGAACGTGCCCGCGCCGACATGCAGCGTGAGCGTCGCACGCTCGACGCCCATCGCATCGAGCTGGCCGAGCAGGGCATCGTCGAAGTGCAGTCCGGCCGTCGGTGCCGCCACGGCCCCCGGATTGCGCGCGAATACCGTTTGATAGCGCGTTTCGTCGGTGGCGTCGGGGTCGTGCTCGATGTACGGCGGCAGCGGCAGGCGGCCGTATTGCTCGATCAGCGTGAGACAGGCCTCCGGGAAATGGAGCGTGTAGAACGGCTCGACCCGTTCCCCGAGCGTCACGTCGAACGCGTCCGCCAGGCGCAGCGTGGTACCCGGTGCGGGGCTCTTGCTCGCGCGAATCTGGGCCAGCGCCGTGCGCTCGCCGGTCACGCGCTCGATCAGCACTTCGACCTTGCCGCCGCTTGCCTTCTGGCCGAAGAAGCGGGCCTTGAGCACCTTCGTGTCGTTGAAGACGAGCAGGTCGCCTGTGCGCAGGCACCCCGGCAGCTCGGCGAACTGGCGGTCGATGAGCGCGGGCGGCGTGTGGGTGGCGTCGACCTCGAGCAGGCGGCTCGCGCTGCGCTCGGGGAGGGCCGTCTGAGCGATCAGTTCGGCGGGCAGATTGAAATCGAAATCGGAAAGCGTGAACATGCTGCGTTGATGGCAGAAAGGGGCGCGAAGCCCGTGAGCGGCTATGATCGCGGGTGCGCCCGGGCCGGCAGGCCGGATGGCCGCGCGTGCCATGCGCGGTGCGCGAAACGAATCTGGTAAAGCCGTTATTGTACTTGCGAAGAGAGTGATGCCCTTGAGCCGTTCCCGTCAGCCCGAACTCACCGATGCAGCGAACGTTGCGCAGGCAAGCGAGCCGGCGCCCGGCGAGCAGAAACCTGCAAAACGGGCCGCCGGGGCGAAAGCCGCAAGTGCGTCCAAGGCTTCGAAGCCTTCGGACAAGCTCGCCAAGCTCGGGCTCACGCGTGACATCGATCTCGTCCTGCATTTGCCGATGCGCTACGAGGACGAGACGAAGCTCACCCCGATCGGCGAACTGCTGCCGGGCGAAACGGCGCAGGCCGAGGGTGTCGTCGTCGACAACGAAGTCGCCTACCGTCCGCGCCGTCAGCTCGTCGTGCGTCTGCGCGACGCAGCGGGCGACGAACTCGTGCTGCGGTTCTTGAACTTCTACGGCTCGCAGGTCAAGCAAATGGCGCTCGGCGTGCGGCTACGCGTGCGGGGCGATGTGCGCGGCGGATTCTTCGGCATCGAAATGGTCCACCCGACCGTGCGCGCGGTGGAGGACGACACGCCGCTGCCGCAAGCGCTCACACCCGTCTACCCGAGCACGGCCGGTGTGTCGCAGGCGTATTTGCGCAAGGCCATCGACAATGCGCTTGACCGCACGCCGTTGCCCGAGCTGCTGCCCGCGCCGATCGCCGATCGCTACTTCAAGCCGCTCGCGCTGCCCGCGTTGAGCGATGCCGTACGTACGCTGCATCACCCCGGTGCCGCCGTCGACGAGACCGCGCTGATCGACGGCACGCACCCGGCCTGGACGCGCATCAAGTTCGACGAACTGCTCGCGCAGCAGCTTTCGCTCAAGCGTGCGCATGAAGAGCGTCGCGCACGTTCTGCCCCTGCGATGCCGCGACCGGTGCCGGGTGAGCCGGCGTCGCTGAGTGCGCGGCTCGGTGCTGCGTTGCCGTTCGTGCTGACGAAAGCGCAGCAGCGCGTCGTGGCCGAGATCGCGGCCGATCTGAGTGCGCCGCATCCGATGCAGCGGCTGTTGCAGGGCGACGTCGGCAGCGGCAAGACAGTGGTGGCCGCGCTGGCCGCCGCTCAGGCGATCGATGCCGGGTATCAGGCCGCGATGATGGCGCCGACCGAAATTCTGGCCGAGCAGCACGCACGCAAGCTGCGCGGCTGGCTCGAACCGCTCGGCGTGCAGGTGGCATGGCTCGCCGGCAGCCTGAAGGCGAAGGAGAAGCGCTCGGCGCTGGAAGCGGCCGCCAGCGGTACCGCGCGCCTTGTCGTCGGCACGCACGCGATCATTCAGGACACCGTCGAATTCGAGCGGCTGGGGCTCGTCATCGTCGACGAACAGCATCGCTTCGGCGTCGCGCAGCGGCTCGCGTTGCGCGCGAAGGCCGGCGGTGCGGCGGGTTTCCAGCCGCATCAGCTGATGATGTCGGCCACACCGATTCCGCGCACGCTCGCGATGACGTATTACGCCGATCTCGATGTCTCGACGATCGACGAGCTCCCGCCCGGGCGCACGCCGATCGTGACGAAGCTCGTCTCCGACGCGCGTCGGGAAGAGGTCATCGGCCGCGTGCGCGAGGCGGCGCTGACGGGGCGCCAGGTTTATTGGGTCTGTCCGCTCATCGAAGAGAGCGAAACGCTGCAATTGCAGACGGCCGTCGCAACCTATGAAACGTTGGCTGCCGCGTTGCCCGAGTTGCGCGTCGGGCTCGTGCACGGGCGGCTTGCGCCGGCCGAGAAGGCAGCGGTGATGGATGCGTTCTCGCGTAACGAAGTGCAGCTGCTCGTCGCGACGACCGTGATCGAGGTGGGGGTGGACGTGCCGAACGCCTCCTTGATGGTGATCGAACACGCCGAGCGCTTCGGGCTTGCACAGCTGCACCAGCTGCGTGGCCGCGTGGGACGGGGCAGCCTCGCTTCGGTCTGCGTGCTGCTCTACAGCGGCCCGCTTTCGTTGACGGGCCGGGCGCGCTTGCAGACGATGCGCGAGACGACCGACGGCTTCGAGATCGCGCGCCGCGACCTGGAAATTCGCGGCCCTGGCGAATTCCTCGGCGCGAGGCAGTCGGGGGCGGCGATGCTGCGGTTTGCGAGCCTGGAGGACGACGCGTGGCTCATCGAGCCCGCACGCGAGGCGGCCGCGCATTTGATTGCCGACTATCCGATGGTCGTGACGCAGCACCTGGCGCGTTGGCTCGGTGCGCGCGAGCAGTTTCTCAAGGCTTAGACCGGCTCATCGCTGGCCGTAACGTGATACGGCCCTGTTGGCGAATTGCGCTTGCCGGTGTATAAGATAAACCTATCGATTTCAACGCGCTGATTGGTCCCCAATGACGCTCACTGAACTGAAATACATCGTGGCGGTGGCGCGCGAGCGCCATTTCGGCCGTGCCGCAGAGGCTTGCTTCGTGAGCCAGCCGACGCTGTCGGTCGCCATCAAGAAGCTCGAAGACGAGTTGAACGTGCAGATTTTCGAGCGCGGCACGAGCGAGGTCAGCGTAACGCCGATCGGCGAGCAGATCGTCACGCAGGCGCAGCGCGTGTTGGAGCAGACGCTGGCGATCAAGGAGATCGCGAAGCAGGGCAAGGATCCGCTCGTGGGGCCGCTGCGGCTCGGGGTGATCTATACGATCGGGCCGTACCTGCTGCCGACGCTCGTCAAGCAGATGATTCAGCGCGTGCCGCAGATGCCGCTGATGCTGCAGGAGAATTACACGCTCAAGCTGATCGAGTTGTTGAAGCAGGGCGAGATCGATGTGGCGATCATGGCGCTGCCTTTCCCCGAGACGGGATTGATGGTACGCCCGCTTTTCGACGAGCCGTTCGTCGTGGCGCTGCCGGCGGGGCATGCCTGGGAGTCGCGAAAGAAGATCTCCCCGGACGACCTCAAGCAGGAGACGATGCTGCTGCTCGGCACGGGGCACTGCTTCCGCGACCACGTGCTCGGCGTGTGTCCGGAGCTGATGCGGTTTTCGCAAACGGCGGACGGGATTCAGAAGACGTTCGAGGGGTCGTCGCTCGAAACGATTCGGCATATGGTGGCGAGCGGGGTCGGCATCACGGTGCTGCCGCGCATGTCGGTGCACGAAGTCCGCGCACACGCGGGCGGTCCCGATGCCGGGCTGCTCAGCTATGTCCCGTTCGACGAGCCGGTGCCCGACCGGCGTGTCGTGCTGGCCTGGCGCAAGAGCTTCACCCGGATGCCGGCGATCGAAGCGATCAGCGAGGCGATCGCCGCCTGCGAGTTGCCCGGCGTCAGCAAACTCGATTTGCCTGCGGCCGTTAATTGAGCATTGCCTTGTTCATCAGACTGATCGATGGTCGCCCGCGGGTGGCTATCGTATAGATAAAAGTAATCAAATTTAATTGATGAATAGGTGGCGCTAGACTGTCCCCATGGATCGGAATCGATCGGCAGTTCAGGGAGGCAGTCATGTCGTCATCGTTCGTTGTGCTTCGGATGGGTTTGCGGCTCGCGGGCCGGTTGCGTGCCACGCGTGCTACGGCTTTCTCTCTGCTTGCGGATCGCGCGTTGTCGGGCTGAATTCTGGCGCGAGTTTGAGGGCGTGGGCTAAACTGGCGCACGCATCCGGTGCCTGATCAGGGCCGGCGCATTCGATCCGTCGTCCGTCGTTTGACGATTCCGCCGCTACTCAATTCGGAAGGAGCCGACATGGCCAAGAAAAGCGCAGCAACACAAATCGACATCGGCATCAGCGACAAGGACCGCAAGAAGATTGCGGACGGCTTGTCGCGATTGCTCGCGGACACCTACACGCTTTATCTGAAGACGCACAATTTCCACTGGAATGTGACGGGGCCGATGTTCAATACGCTGCACCTGATGTTCGAAGGTCAGTACAACGAACTGGCGCTGGCCGTCGACGCGGTGGCCGAACGGATTCGCGCGTTGGGGTTCCCGGCGCCCGGCAGCTACAAGGAATTCGCGAAGCTGTCGTCGATTCCCGAGGCCGAAGGGGTGCCGAGCGCGGAAGAAATGATCCGCCAGCTCGTCGAAGGGCAGGAAGCCGTTGCCCGTACGGCACGCGAAGTGTTCAAGGCGGCTGATGCCGCAGACGATCAGCCGAGCGCCGACCTGCTCACGCAGCGCCTGCAAATTCACGAAAAGACGGCTTGGATGCTGCGCTCGTTGTTGGCTTGAGGCGGGTGCCATGCGCCGACGCCGCTTGAGGCGGGCGATGCGTGGCGACTCGTCCCTACCGCATGGGCAGCCGCTGATCGGCCGCTGTTCCATCGAGGTGCCGCGAGCAACGGCTGCCGTGCTTGCCATGGGCGACCGGGATAGAGAGGGGCCGCCGACCGTCTAAAATACGCCGGTCGACTTTTCGTCCGGCCGCTCCGGCCTGTACCCCTCATGTCCGTTTCCGCTCCCATGTTCGCCCGCATCCCGCTCTACCTGCGCTTGATCCGCATGGACAAGCCGATCGGCAGCGTGCTGCTGCTGTGGCCCACACTCAACGCGCTCTGGATCGCATCGGGCGGGCGCCCCAGTTTATCGCTCTTCGTCATCTTCACGATCGGCACCGTGCTCATGCGTTCCGCCGGCTGCGCCGTCAACGACTATGCGGACCGCGATTTCGATCGCTATGTGAAGCGCACCGAAAACCGCCCGATCACATCGGGCAAGATCCAGGCGTGGGAGGCACTGGCCATCGCCGCCAGCCTTTCGCTGATCGCCTTCCTCCTGATCCTGCCGCTCAATGCCCTGACGAAATGGCTGTCCGTCGCGGCGCTCTTCGTCGCAGGCAGCTATCCGTTCACAAAACGCTTCTTCGCCATTCCCCAGGCTTACCTCGGTATCGCGTTCGGTTTCGGCATCCCGATGGCGTTCGCCGCCGTGCAGGACCATGTGCCCCCGCTGGCCTGGATCATGTTGATCGCCAACGTTTTCTGGTCCGTGGCCTATGACACCGAATACGCGATGGTCGATCGCGACGACGACATCAAGATCGGCATTCGCACCTCGGCCCTGACGTTCGGACGCTTCGACGTGGCCGCAATCATGCTCTGCTATGCCGTGACGCTCGGTATTTACGTCGCGATCGGCATCGCGTTGTCGTTCGGCTGGGCTTACTGGCTCGGTTGGGCCGCCGCGGCCGGCTGCGCCGTCTACCACTACACGCTGATCCGCGGCCGCGAGCGCATGGCCTGCTTTGCTGCCTTCCGCCACAACAACTGGCTAGGCGCTGTGCTGTTCGCGGGAATCGCGGCGCACTACGCCATCCGGTAAACCCAAAAATCGGCTCTCCTTAAGACCCGCTTCGAACTTCCCGGGTCCGCGCGTTACTCACTGCGGTACAAGCCCCGTTGTCACGACAGGGCAAGGGCGCAGGTCGACGGGCGGAGGGCGGCTCGCGACGATGCCCGGATGCCCGATTACGCGTCGTATCGGGACAAGCTCGCAGCGCTCAACGAGCGACGACCGCTTCGCCTCTGGAACGGCGAGCTGCTGCTTGCAACTCGGACCGCCCGCCCCATCGAAGCCGCGGATCTGCAAGCCGTACTCGAACTGCGCGCAGCGGGACGCAGCGTCCGCGATGCGATCGACAAAGTGGCCGAGCGTCACGGCCTGGACACCGCTGAACTTGCCGACTGGTTCACGCCGACGGGCGACCCCATATCTCGACCAGCTCAAGGCGGCGCCCGCCGACGAGCGAAGCGGCGCGGGCGGGCCGGTCTGGCGCTGGGCACGGTGAGAACGGCGCCGTGCGTTCGCGGTTCGAGCGTCGATATCCATTTGACAGGTGAGTGCAATGAGGACTGGTTCGATTGGCGGGCGCGATGCGACCCATGCGGCAGAGGGGACGAGCGGCGCGGGACCGAGCAGCGCGGTACAACAGACGGGGCTGCAATTCGCGCGTCGGGACGCGCCGCGCCCGGTGACCTTGCAGTCGCTGATGCGTTTCAACGAGCGCGTGATGAGTCGGCCGAGGCCGCCCGGCATTGCCTTGCCGAGTACCGTCGGCCGCAGGACGTACGCGATTCGCGCCGATCAGGCCGGGTATCTGTTCGTTCGCGCCGCGCAGGGGCGGCATATCCAGGGCGAGGACCTAGCTGTCCTGCATCGCGGCCAGGTCGCACTCGAACGCGCGCGCGATGCGCTGCCGCATGGGCGAGGCAACGTCGTGGGCGAGCCCCCGCGCGCAATGGAGCACGCGAGCGCGTTGCGCCACGTCACGTGGCCGCGCGTGAGAGACGAGGCGATGGCCGGTCTCCAAGGTCACCCCGATCCTCGCGCCGTCGTGGTCGGCAGCTATGCGGGCGCCGCGGCGTTCATGGGGGCCGGAAACTGCGGAGACCACGGCACCGTCGGACTGGTTGCGCTCGGCAAGCTGATCGGCCGGGGCGAACAGGCGTTGTTGATGGCCCATACCTGCGACCACAACTGGGCCGTGCTCTCGCGCGATCATCGCGCAACGGATGTCCGACCCGACGATGTGGTCGTCGATGCCTGGGCCGAGGGGCCGGCGATCATGGCATCGGATGGACGCTTCTGGGACCCGGGCGAGACCTCGGTCGCCGCTCGACTGTCGCCGCGAAGCGGGCGTCTCGCGGCTACCACCGCGGAAGAGACGAAGCAGCGGCTGGCCGCGACGACGACACCGCAAATGGAAGTCCATGCCTTCTACCAGGCGTACTCGGGTTCCGACATGCAGATGTGGACAAGTACGCCGGTGCTTGACGAGACACGTGCGAGCGAATCCCTGACTGCCGCGAACGAACCGAAGAACGTGCCGTCGCGTTATGGCGACGAAAAGATCGGGCTGCGTCAGCAGGTGCTCGCGGCGGGTGTTGCCCGGTCGCTCGGCGCAGGGGTGGGCGATGCGGCCAAGATGGCTCCCGCGATCGTCGAGGCTGCGGTGCAGTTGGCAGGATGGAACGCGGGCCAGGGCCACGACGAATGACGCTGAACCCGTCGCGTGTTTCCGTTACGAACGAAGTATTGGAAGTATGAGAGGCGTGCGATGCGAGTCAACAGTCCTACCCATGCGCACACCGCGACCCACGGCGGGGTCGAGGGACATGCGCACGCCCATTCCGCGGCGCAAGCGTCCGGATCGTTCAACGGACACCCTGTGAGCATGGCGCGCCCGGACGGCGCGAGCGGCAGCCGCTCGCTGGGCAAGGCCGCGAAGGTCGTCAAGCGGCTTGCCCAACGGCTGATGCCGGGTGCGCGGCCGGCGCAACGCGAGCCGCAGCGCGCTGAGGCCGCTCCCCTCCATATTCCCCGGGATTACGGCTGGCCGCTTGGCTTGATGGACCGCAAGAACCTGGAGGCGATGCATCCCGACGACGCGTACGAAGAAGCATTCGCGACCCACGAGGCCCGCGTCAGCGCACAGGTCGAGGAGTCGGCCCTGCACCGGTTCGGCCACACACACGTCGACGACGAGACGCTGAAAGAACAACTGCAGGCGTGGTTCAACGGAGCAGACGGAGCCCATGACGACGCAGACGTGAAAAACATCGACGACTCGCCCGTCGCCAGCAGTCGGCACAGCGCGCGCGATGCTTCGCCGAGCGCGTCGTCCGGTACCCACTCGCGCGAATCGATGAGCCCGCGGTTCGATGACTCGCCCGCGACGACGGTGGGTACGCACTCGCGCACGCATTCCGACGCGGCGAGCGTCCATTCGAATGCGTCGCACGAGTCGGAGATACAGGAAGTTCACGACGACGGTGCTGCGAGGACGATGCCGGCTCATGAGGCGTCGACCAGCGGTACGCGAAAGGTTCGCTTCGCACCCGAGGTCAGCGTGCGGACGTTTGCGGAAGAAAAATCTTCCCCTGACGGGAATGCGTCTCCGGTCAAGGCAGAGGCGTCGCCCAGCCACGCACAGGCGTCTTACGTCGATGACAAGGCGCCGCTCCATAGCCGCGATCGGGAGTCGGTCAAGCCGAAGGGACATAAGCCCGACGACCCTGGATACCGCGAGTTGGCGCGGCAGCGTTCGATCAATCAGGCGGCGTGGGAGACGGTGACGAATATGAAGAGTCCACGGATCTCGGCTGATGTGCGCAAGACGACGACAGGGATGTTCAAGCAGAACCAGATCCGTTTCGATATCAAGAATCAGTACCGGGTTGCGGCAGAGGACGAGCCGCATGTGCTGGCCCTTGCCACGGCGCTCGATAAGGCGACGGGGCCCGCACCGTCCCGCTCGTTCGCCGGCAAGGTGAAAAACCTCGTGCGCAGCCTCGTACCGCAACGCTCGAGCGCACCGGAAGCCGGGCTGATCCGGGTTCTCGGCCCGGATCTGCGTCACGATCCAAGCGAACTGAACGGGGAACACGCATGAACTACGCGGCCTATACCGACCTGCTCGCCGAAGTCTGTGCCGCAGCGGGCCTCGAAGACCCCGCCCGGCTCGTGGACGGGGGCCGGCTGGAGGTGCTCGGTCATACCGTAACGTTTTGCTACGACGAGGCGGTCGACGCGAAGCATGCTGCCGTCGTCATCGATCTTGGCGAAGTGCCGGAGCAGGAGCACGAGACGGTGTTCCGTACGGCGCTCGAGACGAACGCGCAGGCGAAGTCGCCGCGGGATGGGGTGGTGGGACTCGATGCGCAATCGTCGCATCTGAGCTACCGCTTCTTCGTGCCGTTGGACGGCAGCTATAGCGCGACCGCGATCCTCGAAACCGTCACGGACCTGCTTGCCGGGCAGGACCCGGAGCATGGCGAGCTCGACGGTGGGCTGCAACCGCTGCTGCCTGCGGGATTTCGTGCCCACGTTTGAGCAGGCACGCCAGGTATCGATATTTCGATTGCAGCCGACGGGAGGCGCTCGCTCGATCAGTTCGAATGCTACTGCGCCCCGAGCTCGTCCCCGAGTTCCTTCGCACGTGCGTCGGCAGCGAGCACGCCCTTGACGATCGCCGCCTTCACGCCCTGTGCGTCGAAGGCCGCAAGCGCGGCGGCCGTCGTGCCGCCCTTCGACGTCACGCGCTCGCGCAGCACGCCGGGCGCTTCGTCCGACTGCGCGGCAAGCTGCGCCGCACCCGCGAACGTAGCCAGGGCCAGCGCGCGACCCTGCTCGGCTTCGAGCCCAAGCGCGTTCGCGGCTTCCTGCATCGCCTCGATGAAATAGAAGACGTAGGCCGGCCCGCTGCCCGAAATCGCTGTGACGGCGTCGATCTTCGCTTCATCGTCGAACCAAACGGTCTCGCCGACCGCACCCATCACATCGGTCGCGAGCGCGCGGCCGGAGGCGTCGACGCCCGCGAGCGGCACGAGCCCCGTCACGCCCATGCCGATCAGCGCGGGCGTATTGGGCATCGACCGAACGATGCGCGTATAGCCGCCCAACCAGCGCGAGAGATCGCTGCCGCGAATCCCCGCAGCAATGCTGATGACGAGCTGTGTCGAGAGCTCAGGCGCGAGCGTTTGAGCGACGCCCTTGAGCGCCTGTGGCTTGACCGCGAGCAACACGGCGTCGTACTCACGCAATGTGGCATCGATGCTCGCGGCAGCCACGACGCCGAACTGTGCCTGCACGTTGGCGCGTGCCGTTTCGTTCGGATCGACGACATAGATGTCCGATGCCGCCGTGCCGCGCTTGATGAGGCCGCCGATCAATGCGGCAGCCATGTTGCCGCCGCCGATGAATGCAATCTTCATGGGTCTTCCGTTGTCCGTAGTGATCGATGCTTCTTTTGTCAGTTTTCCTGACGAGGATAGGTCCGCGCGCCGAAGATCGCCGTGCCGACGCGCACGATCGTCGCGCCCTCGAGCACGGCAGCTTCGAGGTCGGCCGACATGCCCATCGACAACGTATCGAGCGGCAGCCCGTCGGCGCGCAGTTGTTCGAACAGGGCATGCAGCGTGCGATGCGGCACGCGTTGCGCTTCGAGTTCGGCCTCGGGCTCGGGAATCGACATGAGGCCGCGCAGCTTGAGCCGCGGCAATGCCGCCACGGCATGGGCGAGTGCCGACGCTTCGGCCGGTTCGATGCCGCTCTTCGATGCTTCGCCGCTCACGTTCACCTGCACGCAGACGTTCAGCGGCGGTAGACCGTGAGGCCGCTGTTCCGACAGGCGCTGGGCGATTTTCAGGCGGTCGATCGAATGGACCCAGTCGAAATGCTCGGCTACGGGCCGCGTCTTGTTCGATTGGAGCGGACCGATGAAATGCCAAATGAGATCTGCGCGTAGATCGCCAAGCGCAGCGATCTTGTCGAGCGATTCCTGGACGTAGTTTTCGCCGAACGCGCGTTGACCGGCAGCGTATGCTTCGCGCACGGCTTGCGCAGGAAATGTCTTGGAGACGGCGAGCAGGGCGACGGACGACGGATCACGCCCCGCCGCGCTTGCCGCCTGCGCGATACGGTGCTGAACCGCTTCGAGATGTTGAGCGAGATCGGACATAGAGGGTAAAAGCGGCGCAGTCAATGAGGCCTTCGATGGCACGTTCGGATTATACGGACGTGCGCCACGCCACGCGTCGCACCGCCGCAGCGGGCGCGCTTTACCCGTAGATCAAATGCTCGACGAGTTCGATCCAGTGCGCGACGGGAATCTGCGTGCCGCTTTGCAAGTGAGCGATGCATCCCACATTCGCCGACACGACCATTTGCGGTTCGAGCGCCGCGAGACTCGCCACCTTGCGCTCGCGCAACGTGTAGGACAGTGCGGGTTGCGTGATCGAGTAGGTGCCTGCGGAGCCGCAGCACAGGTGGCTGTCGGCCGGTAGACGGACATCGATGCCGAGCCCCGCGAGCAGCGTCTCGACCTTGCCGCGAATCTGCTGGCCATGCTGGAGCGTGCAGGGCGGATGATAGGCAACCGTATGCACGCCGCGCCGCCTCGCAAGTGTAGCCAGTTCGGTCTCGAAACCGTCGAGCACCTCCGAAACATCGCGCGCGAGCGCCGAGATGCGCTGCGCTTTTTCCGCATAGGCCTCGTCGTTGCGCAGCAGCTGTCCGTACTCCTTGACGGTCGCGCCGCAGCCCGATGCGTTGATGACGATCGCCTCGACGCCCGCTTCCACGTGGGGCCACCAGGCGTCGATGTTGCGCTTCACATCGTCGAGCGCCTCGGCACGAAAGCCCAGATGAAGCCGGATCGCACCGCAGCAGCCCGCTTCGGGCTCGACGAGCGTTTCGATTCCGAGCGCGGCCAGCACACGTGCCGTTGCGATGTTGATGTTGGGCAGCATGGCCGGCTGAACGCAGCCGGCCAGCAGGAGCATCGTGCGCCGCGTGTCCGAGGCGGGCCGCTCGGGCCACGCGAGCAGCCGTTGACGCGGCGGCACCTTGTCGCGCAGCTTGCGCGGCAGCAACGGTCGCACCCACTGACCGAGCCGCATCGCCGGTGCGAAGAGCGCCGCATTCGGCAGCACGTTCGCGAGCAGACGCCGGATCATCCGCTGCCGGAACGGGCGCGGCACCTGTGTTTCGACATAGTCGCGGCCGATCTCGACGAGGCGCCCGTACTGAACGCCGGACGGACACGTCGTTTCGCAACTGCGGCACGTGAGGCACCGATCCAGATGCAGCTGTGTGCTGCGCGTGACGCTCGCGCCTTCGACCATCTGCTTGATCAGATAAATGCGGCCGCGCGGGCCGTCGAGCTCGTCGCCGAGCAACTGATAGGTCGGGCAGGTGGCCGTGCAAAAGCCGCAGTGCACGCATTTGCGCAGGATCGCGTCCGCTTCTTCGCCGTCGGGCGTATTGCGGATGAAGTCGGCCAGTTGTGTCTGCATTACGTCGCTCGGTGGCTCCGAAGGTTCTCTATGGCTCGCCTCAGAAGTCGGCGTACATACGCGCGCGGTTGAAGACGCGCTCGGGATCGAACGCCGCCTTCAAGCCACGATGAATCTTCATCAGCGGCGTCGGCAACGGCGTGAACACGCCGGCGCTGCGGTCGTAGGCGCTGCCTGCCCGGAAAATCGTAGCGTGCCCGCCCGCCTGTTTCGCGCTGATACGCACGGTCTGCGCGTCGGTGTCGGTGATCCACCAGCGCTGCGCGCCGCCCCATTCCATCAATTGCGCGCCGGGCAGTTGCAATGGCTCGGTGATCGACGGCAACGCGAGGCGCCACAGGGCCGATTTCGGCGGAATCATCGAAAAGAAGGGATCGGTCTGCTCGCGCAGGCCCTCCCAAAAGCGTTCGGCCTCGACCGCATCGACCACTTCGCCGCCCAGCACGCTGCGCGCCGTCTTGACCGCGTTTTCGTTGCCCGACAGGCGCACGGCCAACGTGCCGTTGCGCCAGGCGCTCGCCGTGATCGGCAGCGGCCGTCCGCCCCATTCGTTGAGCTTGCGCACCGCATCGGTGCCGTTCGCGTCGAATTTGAGGGTGGCTTCGACGCTCGCGCGCGGCAGGACCTTGATCGACAGTTCGAGGATCAGGCCGAGCGTGCCGAGCGAGCCGGCCATGAGGCGTGCGACGTCGTAGCCCGCGACGTTTTTCACGACACGCCCGCCGAATTGCAGGACTTCGCCTTGCCCGTTCATGATCGTCGCGCCGAGCACGAAATCGCGGGCCGCACCGGCCGCCGCGCGCCGCGGGCCGGCGAGCCCCGCGGCGATGCAGCCGCCGAGCGTCGCGCCGCGGCCGAAATGCGGCGGCTCGAACGGCAGCATCTGGTCATGTTCGGCGAGTGCCGCTTCGATTTCGGCGAGCGGCGTGCCGCACCGCGCCGTGATGACGAGTTCGGCGCAATCGTAGGCAACGATGCCGCGATAAGCGCGCGTATCGAGTATTTCGCCCTGGAGCGTCTGTCCGTACCAATCTTTCGTGCCGGCCCCGCGCACGCGCAACGGGCGTTGCGCGGCGGTCGCGGCCCGAATGCGGTCGGACCATTGCGCAACGATGTCGTCTTCTTGCATTCGGTTTGTTCTGTCGTTCATCCGGTTGCAGCGGCGCGTCGTGCAGTCTGCCTCCAGTCGCGCCGCGCCTTCGTTGCCTCGACTCGATTGTACCGACCGATGCCGCCGCGGCAAGCCCGGACAGCCCGGGTTCGGGTAAGCCCGCGGTCCGCCCCCGGAAACGGGGCAGCACGGTGTCAGAACCGCGGCAGTTCCGGGTGCGGCAGCAATCCGCCGCGTATATGCATCTTGCCGTACTCGGCGCAACGCGCCCGCGTGGGGATGCCCTTCGTCGGGTTCAGCAATTGCGCGGGATCGAACGCACGCTTGACGGCGAAGAAGGCCTCGCGCTCCTCCGGCGAAAATTGTACGCACATCGAATTGATTTTCTCGATGCCGACGCCGTGCTCGCCCGTGACCGTACCGCCCAGTTCGACGCAGGTTTCGAGGATTTCCGCGCCGAAGCATTCGGCGCGATGGACTTCATCGGGATCGTTGCCGTTGAAGAGGATCAGCGGGTGCATGTTGCCGTCGCCGGCATGGAACACGTTGATGCAGCGCAGGCCGTACTTGCTCTCCATCGTTTCGATCCGTGCCAGCAGCGGCCCGATGCTGCGCCGGGGCACCGTGCCGTCCATGCAGTAGTAGTCGGGCGAAATGCGGCCCGCCGCCGGAAACGCGTTCTTGCGGCCTGACCAGAACTTGAGCCTTTCAGCCTCGGTTCGAGAGATCTGCAGGCGCGTGGCGCCATGTTCGCGCAACACGGCCGCAATACGCACGATCTCTTCGGCCACTTCCTCGGGCGTGCCGTCCGACTCGCAGAGCAGAATCGCCGCGGCATCGAGGTCGTAGCCGGCGCCGACGAACGCTTCGACGGCCCGCGTGGCCGGCTTGTCCATCATTTCGAGGCCGGCCGGAATGATGCCCGCCGCGATGATGGCCGCCACCGCTTCGCCGCCCTTGACCACGTCGTCGAAGCTGGCCATCACGACTTGCGCGGTCTGCGGTTTCGGGATCAGCTTGACGGTGACCTCCGTCACGATCGCGAACATCCCTTCGCTGCCGATCATCACGGCAAGCAGGTCGAGCCCCGGCGAATCGGGTGCGAGCGAACCGAATTCGACGATCTCGCCTTCCATCGTCACGGCGCGCACACGCAACACGTTGTGCACGGTGAGGCCGTATTTGAGGCAGTGCACGCCGCCCGAGTTCTCGGACACGTTGCCGCCTATCGTGCAGGCGATCTGCGACGACGGATCGGGCGCGTAATACAGCCCGTACGGCGCCGCGGCCTCCGATACGGCGATATTGCGCACGCCCGGCTGGACCGTGGCCGTGCGCGCGTAGGGATCGACATCGACGATCTTCGTGAAGCGCGCAAGCGAGATCACGATGCCGTGCGCGATCGGCGTTGCGCCCCCCGAGAGCCCTGTGCCCGCGCCGCGCGGTACCACCGGTACGCCGAGCCGGCGGCAGATCTGCACGATGCGCTGAACCTGGGCTTCGGTCTCGGGCAGTGCGACGGCGAGCGGCAGGCGCCGGTAGACGCTGAGGCCGTCGCACTCGTAGGGCGCGGTGTCCTCGTCGCGATGCAGGAGGCAGTGCGGCGGCAGTACGGCCATCAAGGCCTGGACGACTTCGCGTTGGCGCTCGGCGCGCATATCGGCGCTGGGTGGGGCGAGGGCTTCCATTTCGTCCTTTCGCTTCTCGGATTCGAGGTCGGTCAAGCCTGGAAGTTGAAGATCTTGCCAGGGTTCATCAGGTTGCGTGGATCGAGCGCGTGCTTGACTGCGCGCATCACGTCGACGGCATCGGCGCCGTGCTCGTCGAGCAGAAAGTCCATCTTGTGCAGGCCTACGCCGTGTTCGCCCGTACAGGTGCCGCCCATCGCCAGCGCGCGCTCGACGATCCGGCGGTTCAATCGTTCGGCCTCCTCGCGTTCTTCGGGCCGGTTCGGGTCGAGCAGCATCGCCACATGGAAGTTGCCGTCGCCGACATGGCCCACGATCGGGCAGGGCAGCGACGAGGCGACGAGGTCGCGTTCGGTTTCCTCGACGCACTCGGCAAGCCGGGAAATCGGCACGCAGACGTCCGTCGTCACGGCGCGGCAACCGGGCTTGAGCTGCAGCATCGCGAAGTACGCGTTATGGCGCGCATTCCAGAGCCGGCTGCGCTCTTCGGGGCGCGTGGCCCAGGCGAAATCGCTGCCGTGGTGATCGGCGGCGATGTCCGCCACGCGTTCCGCCTGTTCGCGTACGCCGGCTTCGGTGCCATGGAACTCGAAAAACAGCGTCGGTGATTCGGTGAGCGAAAGATTCGAATGGCGGTTGATCGCACGGATGGCGAGCGCATCGACGAATTCGACGCGCGCAACGGGTACGCCGAGCTGGATGGTGTCGATGACCGCACGCACGGCGTCGCCCATCGAGGGGAATGCGCAGACCGCGGCCGACAGCGCTTCGGGCTGCGGGTAGAGCCGCACGGTGACTTCGGTGATGATGCCGAGCGTGCCTTCGGAGCCCACGAAAAGACGCGTGAGATCGTAGCCGGCCGACGACTTGCGCGCCCGCGTGCCCGTCTTGATGACGCGACCGTCGGCGAGCACGACGGTCAGGCCGAGCACGTTTTCGCGCATCGTACCGTAGCGCACGGCATTCGTGCCCGAGGCGCGTGTGGCCGACATGCCGCCAAGGCTGGCATCGGCGCCCGGGTCGATCGGGAAGAATAGGCCGGTATCGCGCAGCGCTTCGTTCAGGGCCTTGCGCGATACGCCCGCCTGAACGGTGGCCGTCAGGTCTTCGGCGTGGATCGAGAGCACGTTGCTCATGCGCGACAGGTCGATCGAGACACCGCCTTCAACCGCGAGCAGGTGCCCTTCGAGCGACGAGCCGTTGCCGTAGGCGATCACCGGCACGTCGTATTGCGCGCACAGCTTGACGGCCGTTTGCACGTCCTCGGTGCGCTCGGCGAAGACGACGGCATCGGGCAGCACCGGGTCGAACGGCGATTCATCGCGCCCGTGATGCTCGCGCACCGCCTGCGCGGTCGAGACGCGCTCGCCGAGGGCGGCTGTCAGCGCTTCGAGCAGCGCGGCAGGGAACGGACGGCGCGGGCGGACGCATTCGGGCGGTACCGGATGATTCACGTTGTCGTCTCCTCACGAGAGCCGTGCCTGGATTGGGCGGCCGGCTCATTCTACGCCGATCGCATGCCGCCAAAAGACGGGCTGACCCGCGCTCGCTCCGATGGCGGGCCGGCTGCACGCTCCTATAATGGGCCATTCGGGAAGGAGCGATGACGATGGGATACAGGCTCAGCAAGATCGCGACGCGCACGGGCGACGACGGGACGACGGGCCTCGGCGACGGCAGCCGCGTGCGCAAGGACGACGCGCGCGTCGCGGCGATGGGCGAGGTCGACGAACTGAACTCGCAGATCGGCGTACTGCTTGCGGAGCCGCTGCCCGACGGCGTGCGCGATGTGCTCGTCGCCATTCAGCACGATCTGTTCGATCTCGGCGGGGAACTCTGCATTCCCGGGCGGAATGTCATCGGCGAGGCGCATCTTGCGCGGCTCGACGACTGGCTCGCGCTCTACAACGGAACGTTGGCGCCGCTCACCGAATTCATTTTGCCGGGCGGAACGCGCGCCGCCGCGCTCGCGCACGTCTGCCGCACCGTCTGCCGGCGCGCCGAACGGGCCATCGTTACGCTCGCCCGATGCGCACCGCCGGCCGCGGCAGACGCGGACGCGCCGCCGGAGCAGGCACCCGGGCGCTATCTGAATCGACTGTCCGACCTGCTGTTCGTGCTCGCGCGCGTGCTCAACCGTACGGCGCAAGTGCCCGACGTGCTCTGGCAGCCACGGCGCGACCAGCACTGAGCCGCGCCTTGCGATAGCGAAGCGCCAGCCGGGCCTTCGCCCATGTGATGCGGATGGCAAGGGCATGCGACAAACTGTCTTATCGGTCGGTTGCGCTAAAAGATGTATTCTGTGTGCATCTTACCGAGGAACGCATCCATGACCTCTGCACTTACGGCTGACCAGATTGCGCGTGTCAAGGCGACCGCGCCCGTTTTCGCCGAGCACGGCGCAACGATCACGAAGCACTTCTACCGGCGCATGTTCGCGAACCGGCCCGAACTGAAAAACTTGTTCAACCAGACGCACCAAGCCTCGGGCAGCCAGGCGCAGACCTTGGCACAAGCCGTGTACGCGTATGCGGCGAACATCGACAATCTCGGCGCGCTGGGCGCGGCGGTCGGTCGGATCGCGAACAAGCATGCGAGCTTGAATATCCGCCCGGAGCACTATCCGATCGTGGGCGAGAACCTGCTGGCTTCGGTGGTCGAGGTGTTGGGCGATGCGGTTGACGAAGCGACACTCGAAGCATGGCGCGCGGCCTATGCCCAGCTCGCGCAGATCATGATCGGCGTGGAGTCGAAGCTCTATGAGGCGGCGGCCTGGAGCGGCTACCGCCCGTTCAAGGTGGCGCGCAAGCAGGTGGAAAGCGACGAGATCACGTCGTTCTACCTGACCCCGGCGGACGGCGGCGCCTGCTGCGGCTTCGCACCGGGGCAGTACGTCACCGTGAAGCGCCACGTCGGCGAACTCGGGGTCGACCAGCCGCGTCAGTACAGCTTGTCGGATGCGCCGCACGGAAAGTGGCTGCGCATTTCGGTGAAGCGCGAAGCCGGCACCGAGAGCGTGCCGCCGGGGCGCCTGTCGACGCTTTTGCACGACGGCGTCGAAGAGGGCGCGATCGTCGATGTGACCGCGCCGATGGGCGATTTCCAGCTCGATCGCACGAAGAGCACGCCGGTGGTGCTCGTGTCGGGCGGCGTGGGGATCACGCCGATGATGTCGATGCTGTCGACGCTCGTCGCTCACGAAAGCCCACGGCGCATCGCATTCGTCCATGCGTGCCGCAACGCAGGTGTCCACGCATTCAAGGACCGTGTGAACGAGATCGTGGCGCAGCGCGCCGACGTTTCGCGTGCTGTCTTCTACGAAACGGTGGCTGCCGGGGATCGCGAAGGCGTGGACTACGACTATGCAGGTCGGATCGACTTCGACCGGATCGCCGCGACGGCGTTGTTGCCCGATGCCGATTACTACCTGTGCGGTCCGATTCCGTTCATGACTGCACAGCGCGACGCACTGCTTGCGCGCGGCGTTGCGCCCGCGCGGATCCACAGCGAAGTGTTCGGCTCGGGCGCGATCGACTGATACGCGCTCAGGCGCAACGACAGCGGCGCACGGGGTGCGCCGCTTGCGCTTTCAGTCGCGCTTTTTAGTTGCCGCTGCCGCGCGCGACGCGGCGTTGACGCACGCTTTGGGCGAGGCCTTCGAGCACGGCAACGCTCTCGTCCCAGCCGATGCACGCATCGGTGATGCTCTGCCCGTAGGTGAGCGCGCAATTCGGCTGCAGGTCCTGGCGGCCGCCCACGAGGTGCGACTCCACCATCACGCCGACAATGCGTTCGTCGCCGGCCGCGAGCTGGCGGCCGATGTCTGCGCACACGGGGATCTGATTCTCGTGCTGCTTCGAGCTGTTCGCGTGGCTCGCATCGATCATGAGGCGCGCGGCCAGGCCGGCGCGCCCGATGTCGGCGCAGGCGGCGTCGACGCTCGCCGCATCGTAGTTCGGCGTTTTGCCGCCGCGCAGAATCACATGGCAGTCCTCATTGCCGGCCGTCGAAACGATCGCCGAGTGGCCGCCCTTCGTCACCGAGAGGAAATGGTGCGGTTGGGACGCGGCCTTGATCGCGTCGACCGCGATCTTCACGTTGCCGTCGGTCCCGTTCTTGAAGCCCACAGGGCACGACAGCCCCGACGCGAGCTCGCGGTGCACCTGCGACTCGGTCGTGCGGGCGCCGATCGCGCCCCACGATACGAGGTCGGCAATGTATTGCGGGCTGATCATATCGAGATACTCGGTGCCGGCCGGCAGACCGAGTTCGTTGATGCCGACGAGCAGCTCCCGCGCGGCGCGCAGGCCGTCGTTGATCTTGAAGCTGTTGTCGAGGAACGGGTCGTTGATGAGGCCCTTCCAGCCGACGGTCGTACGTGGCTTCTCGAAGTAGACGCGCATGACGATTTCGAGGTCGTCGGCGAACCGTTTGCGCTCCTCGACGAGCCGGCTTGCGTATTCGAGCGCCGCCTTCGGATCGTGAATCGAGCACGGGCCGATGATGACGATGAGCCGGTCGTCCATGCCGTGCAGGATCCGATGCAGTGCGCGCCGCGTGCCGTAGATGAGTTCCGACAGCGCCTCGGTGCAGGGAAACTCGCGGATCAAGTGGGCGGGCGGCGTGAGCTCTTTCAATTCGCGGATACGGACATCGTCGGTATTGTGCGGGGGCATGCTCAGGATCTCCTGTTCTGTGCTTTTCGGTACTCAGGCGGCGCTGGGCCGCTTGTGGGTTCGGTGCCGGAGTCTCGGGGCAAAAAAAAACCGCCAGACTCGCTGGCGGTTTTTCGGGAATTCGGTCTGCGCTCGACGCGCTAGCACCCCTCTCGATCCGCCAACGGACTGAGATGCCAGAAAAAGTAAAAGTAAAACTTGGCGGACATGGCGGATGTGCAGCTGTGTCGAAAAAGGGACTGCTCGATTTATACCGCGGCTAAGCGCGGGATGCAAGTCGCGCGCCGGAAAAATGCGGGAAATGCGCGTTTCCGGTGTGCTGACGCAGAAAACTTGCATGGCGATGCGGAATTTGCGCGTGCACACGCATCGTGCCCCGGCTGCATGCCAAGCGGCCGGGGTTGCCGTTACAGTCAGACGGTGCCGCCGACGGTCAGGTTGTCGATGCGCAGCGTCGGTTGGCCGACGCCGACCGGCACGCTCTGGCCTTCCTTGCCGCAGACGCCGACGCCTGTATCGAGCGCCATGTCGTTGCCGATCATGCTGACGTACTTGAGCGATTCGGGACCGCTGCCGATCAGCGTCGCGCCCTTGACCGGATAGGTAATCTTGCCGTCCTCGATCATGTACGCTTCCGACGCCGAAAACACGAATTTGCCGTTCGTGATGTCGACCTGACCGCCGCCGAAATTGACCGCGTAGAGTCCGTTCTTGACCGACGCGATGATTTCTTCGGGGTCCTTGTCGCCATTGAGCATGTAGGTATTGGTCATGCGCGGCATCGGCAGGGCTGCGTACGATTCGCGGCGCGCGTTGCCCGTCACCGGCATCTTCATGAGCCGCGCATTGAGCGAATCCTGGATGTAGCCCTTCAGCACGCCGTCCTCGATCAGCGTCGTGCATTGCGTCGGGTTGCCCTCGTCGTCGATATTCAGCGAGCCGCGGCGGTTGGGCAGCGTGCCGTCGTCGACGACGGTGACGCCCTTGGCGGCGACGCGCTCGCCGATGCGGCCCGCGAACGCTGACGAACCCTTGCGGTTGAAGTCGCCTTCGAGGCCGTGACCGATCGCCTCGTGCAGCAGGACGCCGGGCCAGCCGGAGCCGAGCACGACCGTCATCGCGCCGGCCGGTGCCGGGCGTGCATCCAGGTTCACGAGCGCAGCCTTCACGGCGTCGTCGACATAGCGCTCGAGCAACGCATCGGTGAAATAGCTGTAGTCGTAGCGCCCGCCGCCGCCGCCGCTGCCGATTTCGCGGCGGCCGTTCTGTTCGGCGATGACGGTCACCGACACCCGCACGAGCGGCCGGATGTCGGCGGCCAGCGCGCCGTCGCTGCGTGCGACGAGCACGACGTCGTATTCGCCGGCAAGACCTGCCATGACCTGGGTGATACGCGGGTCGCGCGCGCGGGCCATCTTTTCAACGCGCTCGAGCAGCTTCACCTTGGCCGTGGCATCGAGCGAGGCAAGCGGATCGGCGGGCAAATAAAGATCGCGCCCGGCGACACCCTTGAACGCCGTCGCGACCTTGATCTTCTGCTTGCCGCCGCCGGCCTTCGCGATCGAGCGCGTGGCGGCGGCTGCCTGGCGCAGCGCCTCGGCAGACAGGTCGTCGGAATAGGCGAAGGCCGTGCGATCGCCGGAGACGGCGCGCACGCCGACACCTTTGTCGATGCTGAAGCTGCCCGACTTCACGATGCCTTCCTCGAGGCTCCAGGCCTCGCTGCGCGTGGCCTGGAAGTAGAGGTCCGCGTAGTCGACGCGGTGCGTGAAGATGTCGGCGAGCGTGCGCGTGAGCAGGGACTCGTCAAGGCCGTAGGGCGTGAGCAGCACGTCTTTGGCCGTTGCGAGGTTGCGGATGCCGGGTTCGATGATGTTCATGCGATGAATGCTTGACGGTGAATACAGTGAATACGATGGAGTGCGAGTGGGCCGAAGCACGGCCCGTGCGTGTCTGTCATGATCCGCCCGGTCATCTAAGCGAGGACCCGGTGACGCCAGGCCGGCAGGCTGCGCCGGACCTCGTCGATCCGTGCACGATCGATCTGGCCCGCCACAACGCCGGGACCTTCCTCTTGCACGGCGACGATTTCACCCCAGGGATCGATCAGCATGCTGTGACCCCAGGTGCGCCTGCCGTTCTCGTGCCGGCCGCCTTGGGCCGCTGCCAGCACGTAACACTGATTTTCGACGGCCCGTGCGCGCAGCAACGTTTCCCAATGGGCGCGGCCCGTCGTGTAGGTGAAGGCGGACGGCACGACGATCAACGCCAGCTCGCCCATCCGGCGATACAGTTCGGGAAAGCGCAGGTCGTAGCAGACCGACAGGCCGACGCGGCCGAAAGGTGCGTCGAACGTGCGGACCGTACTGCCTGCCTGGATCGTGCGCGCTTCGTCGAACGACTCTGCGCCTTTCTCGAAGTTGAACAGATGGATCTTGTCGTAGCGTGCGCGCTCGCGGCCCTCGGGGTCGAACACGAGCGTCGTGTTCAGGACGCGTGTTGCGTCGGGCGACGGTTCGGTCACGGCAAGCGGAAGCGTGCCGCCGATGATCCAGACGCGATGGCGCCGTGCGGCGTCGGCAAGGAATTGCTGGATGGGGCCGTCGCCGTAGGTCTCGCGCAGCGCGAGCTTGTCGGTGTCCTTGTGGCCCATGAAACAAAAATATTCGGGCAGCAACACGAGCTCGGCGCCGCCGGCGGCCGCTTCGGCAATGAGCCGTTCGGCTTGCGCGAGGTTACGATCGCGCTCCGGTGTGCTGACCATTTGCAGCGCCGCGACGCGCGACGTTGGGGAATGCACGGGTCGTTCGCTCATCAGTTCAAGTGGGTTTTCACCGGTCCGTCGCCCCGGCTGGTGCAGCCATCTTACCCCGATCGCCCGACAGCCGCTCGATCTGCGGGTGAGTCCATGACCCCGTGACAGCGTATTCGGTAGCGAATGCATGCGAAATGGATTGGGCCAACGCGTAGTTCGCAACGAACGCGCCGAGCCCGAGCAGTGGATTCAGCACGGCCGCTGCGATCACCGCCGAGCCGGCATTGATCGTCGGCGTGATGCCGACGCGCAGGTCCTGCGTTTCCTGCGCGAGATCGACGGTCCCGGCCAGTGTCGCGCTGAACGGCGCCGTCTTCATATGGAAATCGTCGGTTCGCGCGATCCCGTTCTCGACCTGGGCTGTGCCGGTCACACGTTCGAACGGTAGCCCCTGTCCGATGACGTCCTTGAAATTCAGCGTCAGCACGCGCGTGAGACTCTGCAGGCTCAGCACGCCGAGCAGTTTGGCCACGCCCGGATCGACCTTGAGGATCTGCCCGTGGTGCATATCGAGCGAGAGCTGGCCGGCGAGCGACGGGTAGTCGACGGCCGTCGGGCCGCCGCGCCAGCCGAACTTGCCTTCGAGCGAGCCTGAGCCCGCTTTGACCGTGCGGGGCAGGCCCAGGCGGTCGAGCAGTGCGCCCGCGTCGGCAATGTCGAGCTTGAATCCGACGATCGTTCGCCGGGGCGTAGCGTCATCGACGCTCGTGCCGAGTCGGCGCGCCGTGCGCCAGTTCGCATTGGCCAGCAAGTGCGCGGCAGGATTGGTGAGCTCGAGTTTCTGCAACTGCCAGACGGGTACGCCGTCTTCTTCGAGGTTGCGCGCCTGCACGGCGAGCTTGCCGAGGCTGTGCCCCCGTACGGTCAGTTCGTCGACGACCACGTCGATCGCAGGGATTTGCGAAGCCGGCGTGGCATTGAAGCCCTGAATGAGGTGTTGCCCCTCCGTGACCGGGATCGTCGCCTTCGTCAGATGCGCATGCAGCACCCCTGCCGTCTGCGGGACTTGTCCCGACTGGGTGCCCGGCTGCCACGACAGGTCCCCGGCAACCTCGTCGGAGTCGACTTTCGCCCGCCAGTCGTCGCCGCTGCGCAGTGCATCGACCCTCACGTTGTTCCAGGCACGGTTCAGCAGCTTCAGCGTGTCGGTGTGCAGCGCGAAGCGATCCGGTGCGAACTGTGCTGCAAGCGGCGTGCGGGCGGCGGTGTCGCGGGGGCGCCCCGGCGCCGTTGCCGCGCCCGAGGCGACGGGACTGCCAGCGGTCCGCGCCGCGCGTATTTCACTCGCGAGCGTGCGCCAGGCGTCGGCATCGAACGTCGCCAGTTCGGCGGTGACGCTTACGCCATCGGCCGGCAACTGCGGGGCCGTCCCGATGCCGATCGCGCCGCGCATCACTTGCAGCTTGGCACCGGCTTGCGGCCGCTCGGGCGCACGGTGCAACAGATAGGTGGCGGCGACGGGACCCAGACGCAAGTCGGTGCGTGCGTCGGCGCCGCTCGCCTCGCCGGCGGCCGGGGGCTTGACCGACAGTGCGAACGGCATCGGCGCACCGAGCGGCTTGCCGAGCGGGGCGGGCAGGTCCAGCGCGAGCCCGGTCAGGTCGGAGCGCGCGACGATCTGCGGCGTCCGGCCTTTCGCGCCGCGTACCGTGACCGCGTACGGAGCATCGCCGTAGACATGGCCGAGAATCTTGCCGACCGGGCCTTCGAGATCGAGCTCGCGCGCGCTGTCTGCCGCGATGCGGCCCGATGCGTCGAAGGCGTAAGTGCCGTTCGCTTCGAGTGCGCCGTCCGCGCGCACGTCGCCGCCGAGCCAGCGCCCGGCCACGTGATCGAGCGCGAGGGTGTGCTCGGTGAACTGGACGTGCCCCGTTAAATGTTCCAGCGGCGGCAGCTGCGGCGCGACGAGCGAGCCGTCGGCCAGCCCGACGGTACCCTTCACACTGACGTGCGGCTCCTGCGTGCGCGGTACCGTCAACGTAAGCGCGAGCGTCGCATTGCCGCCCGCGCGCACGCCGTCGCTGACGTGACCGGTCATGCCGGCGACGGCGCTGCGGTTCACGTAGTCGAGGAAATCCGCGAGCGGCCCGCGCGCTTCGCCATCGATGACAAGGCTCGACGCGTGGCTGCCGAGGTCGTCGATGCGGCCTGTCACGCGTGTGAGCGCGACGCGTTCGTAGTGGGCACGGTCGATGTCGAAACGCAGGACGTTTTCCTTGAGCGTAAAGACGCCGTCGATGCCGTCGATCGCGGGCCATACGTCGGGCGTGCCGTCCTTCAACGTTTTGGGCGGGTAGGGCGACGGGTCGAACTTGCCGCCCGTGAACGGCGCGACGATACGAAAGACGCCTGCGCCGGGCTCGCGCGAATAGGGAAACTTGTCGAGTCCGCCGTGCACTTCGATCGTGGCGTTGCGCGTCACGCCGTCCTGCAGTCCGTTGCCCAGATAGTGCCGCAGATGGTCGCCGATGCTCGTCGGGAGATAGCGTGCGATGCGCGGCACGCGGGCGCGCGCGAGCGTCGCTTTCAGATCGAGCGTGCCGCGCCCGTGCCCGGGGTTCGAATAGGTCGCGGAGACGGTGCCGGCCGTGTCGGCGTTTTCGACAGACAGTTCAGGGACCGAAATCGAAAACGACTTGTGCGGCTGGCCGGGCGCCGGGGTAACGGTCCATTCGCCGCGTGCGCGCAGGCGATCGAACGAGAGGCGCGGGTCGTCGAACTGGCCCGGTACCGTGACGGCCGCATGCACGGTATCGACGGACAACGTGCCGCGCGTTTCGTCCGCATCGATGCGGCCCCAGAGGTTTTCGAAGCCGGGCAGACCCGTGCGCGGGTGGCCGGCGGGCGAGAGGCCCGGCGGCGGTTCCTGCGCCGCCACGCTGATACCGAGCAAGTCGCCGCGCGCACGGTAGCGGATCACGGGAGCCGTGCCGCCCACGCGCTCCTCGCTCGCGGCGGACGCGTCGGCGGGCCGCGCGCGTTCGACTTCGATCAGGTAGTTGGCGACCATGCCGCGCGGGTCGAAACGCACGAGCTCGTCGAGGAACCGCCGCGGAACGGGCAGCGCACGCGTGAACTCGGCCAGGATGCCGAGGTCGACGCGGTCGCCCGTCACGCTCATCAATTGCCCGTGCGCTACCGTGGGGACGCGATAGTGGCCTGCCAACGTCTCGAACGACAGCGTGCGGGACACGGGGGTGCCGTCTGCGAGCGGCGGCTGCCCCAGTTCGGCC
>CBJMQH010000006.1:0-27802 GCA_966431825.1 uncultured Trinickia sp. | reverse complement strand
GGGGGGGGGGGGGGGGGTGGGGTGGGGCGCGGGGGAATGGTGTGCTCTCGGCCGTACGACCGGTAGCCGGACGTACCGGTCCCGTGATTGCCGTCCCAGGTCACCGCAACGCGGTAGTTGTGCTCACCATGCGCCATGTCAGTCCCTGCCTCCGTCAGATTGGATACCGCCGTCGCACGCCGATACGCGGCGGCCTACACCGCACAATCAACTCGACCGCGAGCCGAAGCCACCGAATTATGTCACGCCATTGGCATTTTGGTATACCATTTATCGCGAATGTGGGTTTGCGATGTCGTGCGCCGGTGGCGTGCAAATGGAGTCAGCTACGCGCGTCCGCCAGCATGTCGGCACTCCGTTGAAGCCCGGCGAACACCGGCTCTGCAACACGGCAAGGAAAATCGGCCGGTAACGCCGCGCCAACCTTGGCGATCACTTCGGGCGTTTTCTCGATGATGGGCGTGACAATTCCAGCCGCGTTCTCATCATAGAAGCATTGCCGGGCCATTTCGTCGAAATGCATTCGGCGGATCTCCCGCATACGGTACCGGGCATGATTCCCCGGAACTGCCATGGCCAGCTTCGCCTTATGCCAGGACCACTGGCTGCCGCCATCACCTTCGACCGGCCAGATCGACATCACGTCGTAGAGCGGTGTCAACGCGAAAGCACCGCGCGCAAACAATTGGATGCTGTAATTCTTCGCGTGTCCGTCGGGCGCCGCCAGCATCCAGAACAGGACCTGGGCAGCGAGCAGCATTTCGATATCATTGCGCGCATTGGCAGACTGCCGGAGCCTATCGGCAATCTGCACGAGCCCGGGACCGCCGTCGCGCTGGTACTTCAGATGCGGGGGCAGTCCCAATGCCTGGCAAAAATCTTCCTGTGGCAGGCGCAAAAGCGTTTTCCCATCCGGCGTCAAGCGCCGATCGAAGCGCGCGACGCTCAACACTTTGTGCTCGCCGAATCGCAGCATTTCTACCGAGGCAGTCGGGAGACCGTACGCGGCCAGAATCCGCATGCTAAGCCACTCGTTCTCGACGGACGTATGCATATCGACCTTGCGCCCCCCGAGCAAGCCCAGCGGCAATTTGAAGATGTGCGTGGTCGGCGTTGCGCCTTTGGGCAGCATCCATTTTCCGTGGTGCCAAAGAAAGGCTGTTTTCTCCTGCGCCCCGGCGAGAGAAATGCGGAAGTCGTCGACGTCGTGATCGCCGCCAGACCCCGCCGGGTTGGCGACCACGGCGTCGGAGAGATGGCGCTCGATCTGAGCGTCATCCACGACACGCCCCTCGATGACGTTCCACCCATCGGGCGTCGCATCGACAGGAAGAATCTGGATGGCCCCAATGCAATCGCGGCCGACGGCCTCTAGCAGATCGAAGGCATCGAGCGAACGTGTCTTGAACCGCGCACCAATACGCTGGCGGATCGCTTCGTTATCGGGAAGCAGGTTCTCGAAGAAGTTGCGTATTTTTTCGCCGCGCAGCCGTGTCGATCCGAGGCCGAACGGGAGCGAAAGCGAGAGCGGCCGGCCGACGTCCGACGCGATCCAATCCGCATCGTATTGGAACGACATCACGCCCGCCGGAGGGTTGTGCCATTCACCAATACGTGAGCCATTGGCCCAAACCGAAAGCGCACGGCTATGAGAGCGACGGCCCATCGTCACCAAACCGTCGGTGGCTGTGGCTCGCGGTTCGCGACTTCGATTTGGAGGTCATATAGTGCTGTTAGCGCAAGTAACTGAGCGACCGTGATCGCTTCCGCACCGGTCTCCAATTCCGATACGCGGTTCTGGCTCAAGCCCAGCCGAACGGCCGCTTCCGCCTGTGTGAGCCCCTTCGCCCTACGCGCGCTACGCAAGATCTCTCCAATCTGCACGGGCGTCGTGATGAACTGGCGCATGGCAAAAACCTCCCGGAGATCGATGACGGGAGTATATCGGCAATAGCGATAAGTGCAACCTATCGCTATTACCGATAAGTAGACTTTATCGCTTTTGGCGATATACTGTCGCCAACGCCCGCGGTCTGCCACGGGCGCTGAGGCTTCTCAGCCCACGGCGCCCGATCCCCCTGCAGTGGCCCCGTTTTTCAGCCACTCTCGCATCCCCCAAACCCCAAGCGCGACCAGCGCGGTCGGCAGCCACACCCAGACGACCTCTGAGGCCATCACGGCCAACCCACGTGCGCCCATGAAGCGCGAGACGCCGATCGGCGATACGGCAATCGGGTGCACCGGGAAGAACCAACGGTGTTCGCTGAACGGCCATAGGAACGCGACACCCAAACCACCGTTCGTGCATGCATCGAGCAGGGGGTGAGAAACGGTGGCCAGTCCGACGAACAGGGCGCTGCGCCACGCGCCGCTTCTGAGCCATCGATGGGCCAATGCGGCCAGCGCCGCCATGGCCAGCGCAAATAGAATCGAATGGGTCGCACCGCGATGGCCCAAGCCGTCGTGATAGGCGATACCCAGTTTAAAGCCGATGACATCGAGATCGGGCAGCATCGCAGCTACAGCACCGGCGATCAGAAGGCGGCGATCGATCGACTTGGTGCCCAGTGCGGCACCGAGCATCAGCGGGACAACAGCATGAGTGATGATGGATGGCACGATTTTGAGTGTATTAAATATCGACCGCCATTATCCGCGATCCGGTCCGTGCGGCGCAGCGCCTGCCGCGATCCGCGTTTGGCGGTAGACTGAACGTTATGAGAGAGTGCCCTTACTGCGGAAAAATTCGTGACGAATGGGAATGCCACGGGTCCGACTGCCGCGAGGCCATTGCGCGCGCCCTGCGCAGGCAGCGGCAGGGCCGGCCGATGGTGCCCAAGGTCATTCGCAACGAGATCCCCGATGGTGCATCCACGACCGAGGTCATCACGATCCTCTCGCGCCAACGCCTGCGCGCGCGCCGCAGCAATGAGGAGCGGCGAGAACGCAAAGCATTGAAGGACGAGCCCGGCGAAGAAGGCTGACTGTCGGTGCACCGCCCGCTGGACTAGCCGCGCAATGCTTCGCTCAACGTATCGAATGCACCTTCGTCGGTCCGCTCGAAAAACAGCGGCGTGACCGAAATGCCGCCACGCGCAATAACCGCGGTCTCGCTGTCAGGCGCGTTCTCTCTCTCGCCCCGTGCGAAACGCATCCAGTCGTAGTCGATCCCCCGCGGATCCACCTGCGCCACCACGTCAACCCCAAGCAGCAGGCCCGCGCCCCCTGGCGCGTCACCGACACCGGGCCGACTGCATCGGCGTCGACATCCGGGAAATTGACGTTCAGGCAGATCGGCGACCGATGCTCGATCGCGAGCAACTGACGGATCACGGCCGGCGCGTGTGCCCGCGCAGTGTCCCAACGTACCCGCTCGCGGTCGCTGAACACCTGGCTCAGCGCAATCGACGGCAGGCCCAGCAGCAGTCCCGTCATCGCGGCACCCACGGTGCCGGAGAACATCGCGCCGTCGCAGGGGCACGGCAGGCGCACCACGGAAAATAGATAGCAGAAATCGTTGGTTTGCGCGCATGACCCGCGTCACTAGACTGCGACTCATCTTGTCATAACAAGCCGTGTCATGCCGCCAGCCCTCGATCGCTCATCACTCGTTACGCATCTGCCGCGCTACGCACAGATCAAAGATGCGCTGCGCAGCCGGATTCTCGACGGCACCTACGCGCCGCTCGGTCAAGTACCGTCGGAACATGCGCTGTGCACCCAATTCGGCGTCAGCCGGATCACGGTGCGACAAGCACTCGGCGACCTGCAAAAGGAGGGCCTGCTCTACAAGATCCACGGCAAGGGCACGTTCGTCTCGAAGCCGAAAGCCGTACAAAACGTCACGGCACTTCAAGGGTTCGCCGAAGCGATGTCCTCGATGGGCCACGAGATCGTCAATCAACTCCGAGCGTTTCGTTCGGTACCGGCAGACAGGCTCACCGCCGAACACCTCCGTCTCGACGAAGGCACGCCCGTTACCGAGATCCACCGCGTGCGCTTTCTCAATCGCGAGCCGGTTTCGCTCGAACTCACATGGCTGCCTGAGCCGCTGGGCGCGCAGCTCGCTCATGCGGACCTTGCCGCGCGCGACATTTTTCTCGTACTCGAGAACGACTGCGGTGTATCGCTCGGCCACGCCGAGATCGCCATCGACGCGATTGTTGCCGATGCGGAAATCGTCAATGCACTGCATTGCGAAGACGGCAGTCCTGTCTTGCACGTCGAGCGCCTTACGCACGACAGCGCGGGCCGGCCTATCGACTACGAGCACCTTTACTTGCGCGGCGACGCACTGCGCTACCGGTTCAGAACGGATCGCCGCACGCTTACCGACTAAGAGGCATTTATGCAGACGCACCTGCTCGAATATGACGTGGTGGTGGTGGGCGGCGGCACAGCCGGACCCATGGCGGCGATCAAGGCCAAGGAGGCACAGCCCGAGCTCAAAATCCTGCTGCTCGAAAAAGCGAACGTGAAACGCAGTGGCGCCATCTCAATGGGAATGGACGGGCTCAACAACGCGGTCATCCCGGGGCACGCCACGCCCGAGCAATACACGCGGGAGATCACGATTGCGAACGACGGCATCGTCGATCAATCGACGGTCTATGCCTACGCGCAGCATAGCTTCAAGACGATCGAAACGCTCGACCGCTGGGGCGTCAAGTTCGAACGCGACGGCACGGGCGACTACGCCGTAAAAAAGGTGCACCATATGGGCGCTTATGTGTTGCCGATGCCCGAGGGGCACGACATCAAGAAGGTGCTCTATCGGCAACTAAAACGCGCCCGAATCGAAATAACGAACCGCATCGTCGCGACGCGTCTTCTGACCGACACAGAGGGCGCCGTGTGCGGCGTGCTCGGTTTCGACTGCCGTACAGCAGATTTCTACGTAGTCCGTGCGAAAGCAGTGATCCTTGCATGCGGCGCGGCCGGCCGGCTCGGCCTGCCTGCGTCGGGCTACCTCATGGGCACCTACGAAAATCCGACCAACGCCGGCGACGGCTATGCCATGGCCTACCACGCCGGGGCCGCCCTCTCGAACCTCGAGTGTTTCCAGATCAATCCGCTCATCAAGGACTACAACGGTCCGGCCTGCGCCTATGTGACCGGCCCGCTCGGCGGCTTTACGGCAAACGGACGAGGCGAGCGCTTCATCGAATGCGATTACTGGAGCGGCCAGATGATGTGGGAGTTCTACCAGGAGCTTCAGAGCGGCAATGGCCCTGTCTTCCTGAAGCTCGACCATCTCGCAGAAGAAACGATTCAGACGATCGAGCAGATCCTGCATACGAACGAGCGCCCGAGCAGAGGGCGCTTTCATGTCGGGCGCGGCACCGACTACCGCCATCAGATGATCGAAATGCACATTTCCGAAATCGGGTTTTGCAGCGGACACAGTGCGTCTGGCGTCTATGTCGACTCGCATGCACAGACCACCGTGCCGGGTCTGTTTGCGGCGGGCGACATGGCAGCCGTGCCGCATAACTACATGCTCGGCGCCTTCACGTACGGCTGGTTCGCCGGCGAGCGCGCGGCCGCGTATGTGTCCGGGCGTTCGCACGCCAGCGTCGACGAGGCGCAGGTCGAGGCCGAGCGAGCGCGCGTGTTCGCGCCCTTCGTCCGGGAGCAAGGCCTGCCGCCGGCACAGGTCGAATACAAACTGCGCCGGATGGTCAACGACTACCTCCAGCCGCCGAAAGTCACACGCAAGATGGAAATCGCCCTTCAACGTTTCGGCGAAATCGAGGAAGACATCGCTTCGATCAAGGCGACCCATCCGCACGAGCTGATGCGTGCAGCCGAGGTGCGCGCCATTCGCGACTGCGCCGAGATGGCAGCCCGGGCGTCGCTGTTTCGGACCGAGAGCCGCTGGGGCCTCTATCACTATCGCGTCGACTACCCCGAGCGCAACGACCGGGACTGGTTCTGCCATACGTGGCTGCGCAAAGACGAGGCGGGTCGCATGGTCAGCGAAAAGCGGGCCGTCGAGCCCTACCTGATCCCGCTCGGCGACGACGAGCGCAGCGCCTACGGCAACCTGCGCGTTCGCATGCCCGGGCCAGCTGCCCAGGCCCCATCCGCTTCTGCCCCTGCAACCGCCTGACAGGAATGCCGACATGCCGCATACCCCGCACGAAATCCTTCACCGCAGCGCCGCGCCCGTGACAATCGACGAGGACAAATGCATCGCCGACAAAGGGTGCACGGTATGCGTCGATGTTTGCCCCTTGGACCTGCTTGCCATCGACACGAGCAAAGGCACCGCCTACATGCAATTCGACGAGTGCTGGTACTGCATGCCTTGCGAGCGCGACTGTCCGACAGGGGCCGTGAAAGTCGATATTCCCTATCTGCTGCGCTGAAAGCGCGCGTAACCCAACGATCATTTGCCATGCCCACGACGATGCTCCCGAACGACGCTCCCGATACGCTCGCGCCGCACATCTGCGCGCATTCGTCGCGGCTCAGCGACGCCGATCCGGCCACGCGCCGCCTGGCGATCGCAGCACTCGCCGATCTCGAAGATGTCGACGCCCTACCGCCGATCGCCGCTGCGCTCGTGCACGACGTTTCCGACGAAGTGCGTCGCGCAGCGGCGAGCGCGCTGTCGGACTGGGATATTCCGTGGGTTGCGGACGCACTATGCCGCGCGCTACTGGACCGCGACGCAGGCGTGCGTGGAGCGGCCGCAGCGAGCCTTGCTGCGTTGAAGGACCCCGTGTGCGGCACCGTCCTCTGCCATTGGGCTGAGCATAGCGATCCCCTCGTCAAGGCGGCCGCATTGCGGGCGTTGCGCGGCCTGCGCGTGGCCGGCGCATTTTTGCCGGCTTTGACGGCATTGAGGCACGACAACGCGAGCGTTCGGTTCGAAGCGGTGTGCGTGCTCGGCTGGCTGAAGGACACACGTGCCCTGCCCGAATTGGCCGCTTGCAGCGCGACCGATATCGACCCCGACGTACGCTGTGCGGCAGTCGGAGCGCTCGCCTTCGGGCCAGCGAACGACGAAGCGTTGGTTTCCGCACTGCTCGGCGCGCTACGCGACGGCGAGTGGCGGGTCCGCGAAGAGGCGGCGACCACACTGGGCAAGCTGCGTTCATGCGCGAGCAGCGATGCGCTGGGTGCGGCGCTCGACGATGACTATTGGCAGGTCCGCCTGCGCGCCGCGCGAGCGCTCGGACAGATTGGGTGCCGGCAGGCGGTCGCGCCGCTTTGCGTACTGCTCACGCACCCGATCAGCAATTTGCGCAAGGAAGCGGCGCTCGCGTTAGGCACGCTCAGCGATCGCACTGCGCTCGATCCGCTGCGTGCCGCGCTCGGCGATGCGGACCCGGAAGTGCGCAAAGCGGCGCGAATCGCAGTGCGCCAGATCGAGGAGGCTTCGCCATGAAGGTCCCGGATCGCGTCGACATCGACCTGCGCACGCGGACGCTGCTTCTGCATTGGCCGGATGGGACACGCCAGCGGATCGCCCACGATGCGCTGAGGCTCGCTTGCCCATGCGTCGAATGCCGGCGCCTGCGCCTGCGCGAGGTGCCCCCAACCACGGACGACAGCGTTGCCGTCTCCACGCTCAATCCTGCCGGGTACGGCGTACAGATCGTCTTTACCGATGGGCACGACCGCGGCATCTATCCGTGGTCATACCTCGAGCGCATCCGCTAGCACGAAGCGAGCGGCAAGCTATCCGTTCAACTCGCGATGCAACGCGAGGTACTCCTGAGCAAGCTTGTGTCTCGGGTCGTAGTGGATCATCGGCTTCGCGTGCTGATGCGATTCTTTGATACGGACCGACGACGACAGACGTGACGCCAGCACCGGCAACCCTTCGGTCACAAGTTCGTCGACGAGCTGCTGCGGCAAGCTCGCGCGCGGCTGAAACTGGTTGATGACGATGCCTTCGACTTCGAGCGCCGCATTGTGGTCTTGCTTGATCTCTTTGACGTTGTCGAGCAGCGTGTAGAGCGCGCGCCGTGAAAAATCGTCGCAGTCGAACGGGATCAAACAGCGATCGACGGCAATCAGCGCCGAACGCGTATAGAAGTTCAGCGCCGGCGGCGTATCGATGTAGACAGCGTCGTATGCATCCAGCTCGTTCAACGCATCGCGCAACTTGTAAATCTTGTAGCGGGACTCGAGCTTGCCGTGCAACGTGTCGAGCTCCGCGTGCGCCGGCATCACGTCGAGATGCTCGAACGGCGTGGCATGAATGAACGTGCCGACGTCGACAGGCTTGAAGCTGAACGTCAAGGCCGTGTCGAAGAAATCGGCTGCCGTCGATTCGAGTTCGCGCGCCCCCTCGCCGAGCAGGTACTGCGTGGAATTGGCCTGTGCATCGAGATCGATCACCAGCGTGCGCTTGCCCTCGCTCGCGCTGATCGCAGCCAGATTGCATACGATCGTCGACTTGCCTACACCGCCCTTCTGATTGAATACTACGCGCCGCATGTTTCCCCCTCGTCGGGAACTGCCCAAAGTCGGCAGCATACCCGAGTCGAATGACAAACGCGGCGTTCCTGCACACGGCGCAGCGCCGGATCCATGAGCGCACGGGACCGCGAGCAGGCACGCGCACGCGGTCGAAAAGCCGCCCTATCCGGCCGTCACAGAAACGACAAAAATGGCGTTGTTCAGCGCGTGCAGCAGTATCGGCATCGCAAGCCCTTTCGTCCTTTTGGCAAGCCATCCGGCAATCGCGCCCAGCGCAAACAGGAAAACGAAGTGTTTGCTGTCCTGATGAAACGCAGCGAAAACGATCGCCTGCAAGAAGTTCGCCCAGCCGAAACTCAGGTGCCTCGACAGCCCACCCAGCAGGCAACCGCGGAAGACGAGCTCCTCCATGATCGGCACGAGCACCGATACGATAAGCAAGGCGAGCGGCACGCCGCCAAGCGACTGTGCGCCGTGCACGAGGGCTACCGCCCAAGTCGAATCGGTCCAGTAAGTCGCGCCCGTGCGCCGGTGAGAGAGCCATTGCGCAATGCCGAGGGCAAGCGGCGCTGCCGGGACTAGAAACCAGGAGGCTTTCCAGCGGCCGCTGCCGATCCATTCGGGCCAAGACAGGAGCCGGCCGACCGATGCGAGTCCCGCCGCACAGACGAGAACGGCCCACATGTGCGTCACGGCAACCTGCTTCTGCCACCCGACACGGGCAACGCCGCCAGTCGACGACAACGAGCCGTTTCCGCCGAAGCTCAGCATCCCAACCACATAGAGCGCCAACGAAAAGATCGCGACGGCCAACCATGCGTGCCGCAGACCGATACGCTCGAACAGAGGCGGTGTGGGCTTGCCGATGCGCTGCCGCACCGTTCCGCGATAGTGAACCGGGAACATCAGCAATCCAGGGGCGGCCGCAAGCATCAGCAAATAGACGACGAGATCCAGCGCGAGGGGGATAAGGTCTGCACGGCGAACGATCCAAGGATTCAAACGCAGCAAATGCGCGTATGCCGGCATCAGCTGTGCCGCATTCTTCGCGCTGGCGAATTGATCGCCGATAATGTCCGCAGCCGCCTTTGCATCGGCTGCATCGAAAGCCACGTCGAGCCGGAATTGCCTGTCCTGCGCGGTTTCTCTGTTGCGCTCCGACTTGTCTGCGGCGGTCAGGATCGCGTCAGCGCCCTCCGCATCGCCGATGCGCGCCAACACGCGCGCGGCCGTATACGGATCGACTTTCAACCCGGCCCGCTGCGCGCGATGCAACTCGGCCTGCGCGTCATTTCCCCGAAGGACCTCGGCCGCCGCTCGGAGCCGAGGTGTCTCCATCCACCAGTACTTGGGCAGCGGCGCTGCTGCAAGCAATTTCGCTGCCGTCGCAGTGTCGCCCTGCTTGGCAAGGTATCGCATGGCGGGGACGAGCTGCAGGCTTGCCGGGTCGAGCCTGACGGCGATCACCGCCTCTTTTCCTGAGCTTGCGTCATTCTTCTGCGCCGCATAGGCGCGGGCAAGCGCCTCATGCAACCGAGCCTGTTGCGGCACGGTCCAATGCGCAGCGCGCGCCACGAGTGGGGCGCCGAATGCGATCGCAACCGTGCCATATCGATGCTCGAGCGAGAACAGTGCGGCTTCAGCGTCGGACATATGGTGTTGTTCCAGCGCTGCCTTGCAGGCATCGAAATCCTTCGACGCCGCATCAGCCCATGCAAGCTCCTCCGACATGCCGAAATGCTCGCTGAACCGGCATGCGGACAATGCCAGCGCCGCATCGCCCGGATTTTCTAGCATCGCGCGCCGATACGAGTCGAGCGCACGATCGTAGGTGGCCTTCTCTTTTCCCTCCACAACCCGGATCGAATAATCGGGCGTGCGTAGCGCGGCGGTCGATATATCGACCGCTTCCGCCGCACGGGCACTGCCGACGAGCGACAAGGTCAGCGCGAGAAAGACAATACGTCCAGTTATTGTGCGGAACATGATCGAAAAACTTGATGGGCCTTCCGGCTGATAACGACATCTCCGAGCGAAATCTTGAGTCGCTGCCTCTTTTCCCCGTCGGGGGTGTTTCCCACTGGTGTCACGGGCCGAAAGCTTCGCCGCACGCCGCCTTCGCCGCTGATTGAGTCCCACTGAGTTTTAAGCGAAAACACAATAGGAATAACCCGTAAACCGAGCCGAAACGCTTAAATCGCTGAATCCGATGCCGACAACCTGTTGAGCAACGGCGCTAAAAGCTGGGCGCGGCTCATCGCGAGTCGAAGACTCCTACCCCCTATCGCTCCAAGACAATGAAGTTCTCCTCATCCGTCGCATTCAAGATCAGCGCGGTATCAAGCGTTGCATTGGCCGTCACCGTCGTGCTGTTGACCACCGTCGGCGCAGTCAATGTGAGGCAGCAAGCAGTCGATGCGTTCGAAAACGCAAGCCGCGCCAAGATCGGCCAAGCCGATGAAGCGCTGGATGGCACGTTCCGCGATTTCGAGGCGAATCTGACCTATATCACCGGGCTCGCCGAATTGCAGGCTGCAGATGAAAGCCTCACGAACTACTTCACGCACGGCGAAATGACCTCGGACGGTCATGGCCCTGTCGAGACTGCGATCTTCAAGACGTTTCGACAGTTCGGCGAAAGCCACCCCAACTTGCGCTATCTCGACGTAGGGACGAAATGGGGCGGATATGTTCAATGGCCCATCGAAAATTTTTCGAGCCACTACGATCCGCGCGTGCGCCCCTGGTATGAGCTTGCGATGACCAAGCCCGATAGCGTCGTAAGACCCGCCCCGTATCTCAGTGCGGCAGGGTCGGGCGGCATTTGCATCTCGTTTTCACGCACGCTGAAGAACCCGAAGGGCGAGATCATCGGCGCGGTCGAGGCCGACATCACGCTCGATGCCTTCGAAAAAGCGATGCGCAGCGTTCGTTTCGGAAAGACCGGCTATCTGCTGATTACCGATACCAGCGGCAAGGTCCTCATCGATCCGCACGACAAATCGCACGTCTTCAAGGAACTGAAAGATCTCGGCGACGGTTACCGTGCGTTGGGTGCTGCCCCGGATGGACTGGCAAGCGTGGATATCGATGGCACGGCGTATCGTACCTATGTCTACACGTCGCCCAGGAACGGTTGGAAGTACTACGCATTGGTGCCCAACGCCGAAATGATGGCTGCGGCGAACCGACTCACGATGATGCTCATCGGTACCGGGTTAGCGGTACTCGCGGCTGCGCTCGCGATTACGATCGCTCTCGGCCGCCGTATGACGTCGCCGCTGCGCGGCCTTGCCGGCTCGATGTATGAAATCGCGGCCGGGGACGGCGATATGACGCGGCGCCTGCCCCAGCACAGCGACGACGAGGTGGGCCTGCTGGCAACGCAGTTCAACGCGTTCGTCGAGAAGCTGCATGGCGTGCTGATCAAGGTCATGGCAAGCAGCCGCGAATTCGAAGTCGCCGCCGGCGAAGTATCGGCAGGCAACGGCGACCTTTCGGCGCGGACCGAACAACAGGCCGCATCGATCCAGCAGACGGCTGCCACGATGGAACAGCTCGCGCATACCGTGCGCGAAACCGCCGAGCAGGCAAAGAACGTGAACAACGTGGCCGCCGGTGCAGTGGACGTCGCCCGTCGAGGGAACGAGGCCGTCTCGACCGCCGCGCAAACGATGGGTAGCGCGGTCGAACAGTCGGGGCGGATCGAAGGGATCGTCGCCATGATCGAGGGCATCGCGTTCCAGACCAACATCCTCGCGCTGAACGCGGCGGTCGAGTCCGCACGCGCCGGCGAGAGCGGCCGCGGGTTCGCCGTCGTGGCCTCCGAAGTGCGCAACCTCGCGCAACGTTCGACCCATGCCGCCAAGGAAATCAAGGTGCTGCTCGACGCGTCCGTCGATAACGTCAGGGCAGGTGCGGAGCAGGTCAACGTCGCCGGCCGCACCATTGCTGAGCTGACCGAGGCCATCTCCAACGTCGCGACGATCACCGCCGAGATCGCCGGCTCGGCCCGTGAGCAAAGCCGTTCGATCGACGAAGTCTCTCAGGCCGTGTCGCTGATGGACCAATCGACGCAGCAGAACGCCGCGCTCGTGGAGGAAATCGCCGCTGCCTCGCAGTCGCTCAAGGCACAAGGCCGCGAATTGCATACGACGGTCAGCTTCTTCAAGCTCGATTGATGGATCGGCGGCGCGGTGCGCCGCTCATGCGAAATCGCTCCCATGCGAAAATGCCAGGTGTTTCGCCGACAACACGTCGGCGCATCGGTCACCAAGGATCTCGCATGGACATCAACAAACAACTCGCTGCCCTCACCACGTCGGAACTTCAAACGGCCGGTGCCAGCCAGGCCACCGCGATCGCGCTCAGCGTGCTGCTGCGTCACCTCAGTTCCCCCGAGCTTGCACAGACCATGTTGTCTGCGTTCGCGAACCATGAAGCCGTCATGAGCAAAACGCCGTGGCCCGAACAGATGCTGCAGGCGTTCGAGGCCACGCGGCGCTTTCTCGAAACTGCCGCGCACCCGCCGCAAGCCGAGGATGAAGACGAAGACGAAGGCGACGACGAGGCTTGACGTGCGGCCGGCACGGCGGATTCATCCTCCGCTACGCCGATACTCGCCGTCGGCAACGACACTACGCAGAGGCAGGCGCAACGCGCCTGCGCTTGCCCTTGGTCCCCGTGCTTTCACACTGACCACGCGCGGGCGTTCGCTGCGCCTCTTCGCGGCTCGGTCCGCCCGTATGGACACCGAATCGATCGACGATAAAATCGATCACGCTGCGCAGCTTCGCCGTAGGCCTTCTGTCCTGCGCATAGATCAAGTACATCGGTGTAGGCATATACGCCCATGCAGGCAGCACACGCACGAGCCGACCGACTGCGATATCGTCCGCGAGCAATACTTCCGGCTGCAAAACGATGCCTGCACCATGTAGCGCCGCCATCCGAAGCGCGTTGCCGTTGTTGGACGTGAAGCGGGATCCGCCGACAGCTACTTCGTACACCGCACCATCCGGCCCGGCAAGCTTCCATCGGTCTCGACGGCGCCAGTAGGACAAGCCAAGACAGACGTGATCGCTCAACTGCGCGGGCGTCTTCGGCTCTCCATGCCGGGCCAGGTAGTCCGGCGATGCGGCAAGGATCCGCTCGTATGTGCTCAGCGGCCGGGCAACCAGTGCATCGTCGCAGACAGCGCCGATATGGATGCCAAGCTCGAACCCCTCATCGATCAGATCGGGCACGCGGTTGTCCAACGTCAGATCCACGTCGACCTCAGGGTGCAACGCCATGAATTCCGTCAGCGCCGGCACAAGGCTCTGCGCGCCGAAGCTGACGGGCGCAACGAGCCGGACGCGGCCGCGCGGCACGGCCTGCAGCTCCGACGCGCTCGCTTCCGCCAATTCCACCTCCGCGAGCGCCTGCTTGCAGCGCTCGTAGTAAAGGCGTCCGACTTCGGTCAGTTGCTGTCGCCGCGTCGTGCGGTGAAGCAATCGCGCGCCGAGCCGCTCCTCGATGATCCGCACGTGCTTGGCCGCCATCGTCGGCGACACGCCGCTCGCCTGGGCGGCCGCGGCAAAACTACCGCGCTCGACGACGCGAACGAACATCGCCATACCAGCCAGCTTATCCACGATTCACAACCCCTTGGTTTGGAACGAGGCAAATGATCGCATGTTTATCGCGCGCCGCGCCTGCGCGAGACTACGCGTCATGGCAGCCAATACCGGCTCTGCCAATCACCTAGGAGTTCATCATGCCGATCCTGCGTTTGGAAATGCATCCGGGCCGCACCGAGGAACAAAAGCGTGCGTTCGTGCGCGAAGTCACGCGCGTCACCGTCGAGACCCTGACCTGTCCGCCCGAGAGCGTCGACGTCGTCATCACCGAAGTACCGCGAAGCGCGTGGGCCAAGGCCGGCAAGCTGCTTTCGGACGCTTGAACGCGGCCGCGGTGCGGCGCACCGTCCCACAGCGGGCGAGCATGCCGCACCGCCCGACGTCGAGGTAAGATGAGCCCAACCATTGAACGCAATGCCGCAAACGCCGCCTTGGCGCTTTTGTCGGCCTGCTAACAATCATGGAGGGGCACCGAACATGTCTGACGACCTTACCGCGAAGCGATGCACGCCGTGCCGTGGGGGTATTCCGCCGTTGAGCGCCGCGCAGGCCATAGACTGGCTCGCCAAAACCCCCGGGTGGGCGCTGCTCGACGACGGACACCGTATCGAACGCAAGTTCACGTTCCAGAACTTCGCGCAAGCATTCGAGTTCGTCTCGGCTGTCGCGCACCTCGCCGAAACCGAAGACCACCACCCCGACATCGCGTTCGGCTGGGGATGGGCCACGGTCTCCTGGCAAACGAAAAAAATTGCCGGACTGCACGAAAACGACTTCATCATGGCCGCGAAAACGAATACGCTCGCCGACGCCTGACCGCCCATACCGTACAGCGCCGTCTGTTCAGCGCGCTCGCTTCGACGCGCCGGCGGCGGCGCGTACGTCAGCCAAGCGCCGCTCGAGCCGTTGGGACTCCTGCGCGAGCTGCGCGCCGATCTCCTTCTGGCGCTCGGCGGGCAGGCGGGCTTCGACCGCTGCGACGGACAGCGCGCCCACCACGTCGCCGTCGGGGCCATGAATCGCGACGCCTACCCCCCATGAGCCCGGCACGACCTTGCCCTCATTGACCGCGTAACCGCGCGCGCGCGTGGCCGCGACTTCGCGCTTGAGCCAAGGAATCGAGATCGCCGGATAGCGCTCGGCCAGCGTGTCGCGTACGGCCTCGATACACCGCAGCGAATCGGCTTCGTCGAGCGCAGCGAGCATGGCGAGACTTCCCGCACCCACGCCGAGCGGATGGCGCGCGCCCGGCTGCAACACATGTGTCTTGAGCGGATAGTCGCCATCCTCGCGCAGCACGCACACCGCGAACAAATCTCGTCGCACCGAAAAAAACGCCGAATCGCCGCAAGCCTGCGCAAGTCGCGCTACGGCGTCAGCCGCCGCATGGCCGACACCGAACCGCTCGTCCGCCACCGTCCCGAGCACATAGCATTCGCGCCCGACAAAATAGCGCAGCGACTGCGGCTCCTGCTCCACCATGCCTTCTGCGATCAAGGCCAGCAAGAGCCGATGCACGGTAGGCTTGTTCAGCTCGGTCTCGCGCACCAACTGCGCGAGACTCGCCCCAGTCGATCGCGCGCGAGCCACAGCGCGCAACACGCGCATCGCCCGCGCGATGGCCTGAGCGCCCGGCACACCTTCGGTCATTTCGACACCTCGATTCATAGGTCCATTTTATGGACCATCGTTAACCCGCATTACTGCGCACCACACGCTGACCAACACACATCAACCGCATATCATCGATTCCAGCGTCAACCATCGCTAAACGTATGGTCCATTATACGGACCATAAAACAACTTCACCATCCTTCAAAAGAGGCCAAGACCATGCAACCGGCGATCATCGGCTGGAGTCACCTACCGTTTGGGAAACTCGATGCGCTCGAACCTGAGGCAATGATTGCCGAAGCCGCACGAACGGCGCTCGAACATGCGGGCGTGGAAGCCGCATCGATCGACTCCGTGCACGTGGGCATGTTCAACGGCGGGTTCGTCTACCAAGATTTCCCGTCGGCGCTCGTATTCAATGCGTTACCCGACATGCGGTTCGCCGCCACCGTGCGTTGCGAGAACGCCTGCGCTACCGGGTCGGCCGCACTCTACTCCGCGCTCGATGCCGTGCGTGCGGGGCGCGCGCGTCATGCGCTCGTGATCGGCGTCGAGAAAATGACGAGTCTGCCTACGAAGGAAGTGGGCGAGGTCCTGCAGAAGTGCGCCTATGCGCGGGAGGAAGCCAACGTGCCGGGCGGGTTCGCGGGCATTTTCGGCACGATCGCGCAGGCCTACTTCGATCGCTACGGCGATCAATCCGACGCACTCGCGGCGATCGCGGCGAAGAACCATCGCAACGGCGTAGCCAACCCCTACGCGCACATGCGGCGCGATCTGGGTTACGCATTCTGTCGGACACCCTCCGAAAAAAACCCGTTCGTTGCGGGTCCGCTCAAGCGCACCGACTGCTCGTTGATTTCCGACGGTGCGGCAGCGCTCGTCATCGCCGCTCCCGACGCCGTGCGAGGCGCCCGGCGCGCCATCGCGTTCCGCGCATCGGAACAGGTCAGCGACTTCCTTCCGCTTTCCCGACGCAATCGCACCGAATTCGCAGGCGCCCGCCGTGCATGGCAGCGCGCATTCGAGGCCGCACGCGTGAGCACGGCCGACTTGTCGTTCGTGGAAACCCACGACTGCTTCACGATCGCCGAATTGCTGGAGTACGAAGCGATGGGACTGGCCGAGCCCGGTCAAGGTGCGCGAATCATTCTCGATGGTGTCAGCACGAAGGAAGGCCGCCTTCCCATCAACCCTTCCGGCGGGCTGAAGGCAAAGGGGCACCCGATCGGCGCAACGGGCGTATCGATGCATGTCATGGCGGCCATGCAGCTGACCGGCGACGCGCACGAGATGCAAATCCCCGGCGCGTCGCTCGCCGGCGTGTTCAATATGGGCGGCGCCGCCGTGACCAACTACGTGAGCATCCTCGAACGCGTCGCCTGAGCCCCGAAACCCTCATCGAACTGCTTTGAACCATGTTGACCACCGTGATGAATCTCGGCGATATGCTCACGCAAGTCGCCCGGCGCTACCCCGATGAACCCGGCCTGATCACTGCTTCGCAAGTCCACACATGGGCACGGATCAACGCCAGGGTCGACGCTCTCTGTTTCTCGCTGGCGCGCCTCGGCATCGGCAAGGGCGATCGCATCCTCGTTCACTCGCGCAACAACCTTCCTTTGTTCGAGAGCGCCTACGCAGCCTTCAAGCTGGGCGCCGTCTGGGTGCCGACGAACTATCGCATCGCGCCACCGGAGGCCGCCTACCTCGGGCGTGCGAGCGCCGCTCGCGTGATGATCTACGACCAAGGCTTCGAAAACCACGTCGACGCCGTCCGTGAAGCAGCGCCTGCCCTCGAAATCGTCGTCGCCTTAGGTACGCCTCGCGCAGGCGAACTGGCCTACGAGACGCTGGCCGAGGCGGCAACAACCAGTCGGCCGTTCGCAGCAGCCGAGGTCGAGCGTGACGATCCGCTTTGGTTCTTCTATACCTCCGGTACAACGGGCCATCCGAAGGCCGGCACGTTGACGCACGGGCAAATGGCCTTCGTCGTGACGAATCACTTGGCCGATCTGATGCCCGCCATTACGCATCGCTCGCGCTCGCTCGTGGTGGCCCCGCTCTCTCACGGAGCCGGGATCCATGCGCTCGTGAACACGGCACGCGGCGCGGCGAGTGTGCTGCCGGCTACCGACAAGCTCGATCCGGACGAGGCATGGCGCCTCGTCGAGCAGCACCGGATCGACAACCTGTTCACGGTGCCGACCATCGTCAAACTACTCACGGAGCACGACGCAGTAGATAAATACGATCATCGTTCGCTCAAGTACCTGATCTATGCGGGCGCCCCCATGTATCGCGCAGATCAGAAGCATGCGCTGCGCAAGCTCGGAAACGTACTTGTTCAGTACTACGGACTTGGGGAAGTCACAGGCAACATCACGGTGCTGCCGGCGGAACTGCATACCCTCGACGACGACGCGCCCGGCGCAAGACCTGGCACCTGCGGCTACCCGCGCACCGGTATGGACGTCGCGATCCTCGACGAAGCGGGCCACCGTCTTGCGCCGTTCGAAACCGGTGAGATCTGCGTTCGCGGCCCCGCGGTGATGGTCGGCTACGATTCGAATCCCGACGCGAATGCCCGCGCGTTCAAACATGGGTGGTTTCACACGGGCGACCTGGGGCATGTCGACGCAGCCGGGTTTCTCTACATCACGGGGCGAGCGTCCGACATGTTCATCTCCGGTGGCTCGAACGTTTATCCGCGCGAGGTCGAGGAAGCGCTCCTCACGCACGACGGCGTGCACGAGGTCGCCGTGCTCGGCATGCCCGACCCGAAATGGGGCGAGCTCGGAGTCGCGGTCGTGGTAGCGAAGCCCGGCCACACCGTTACACCGGACGCGCTCGCCGCCCATCTGGACGGCCGCATCGCGCGCTACAAGTGTCCGCGCCTCTTCGTGTTCTGGGAAACGCTGCCGAAATCGGCGTACGGCAAGATCACAAAGAAAGACGTGCGTGCGCAGCTTGCATCAGAATGGGAACGCTATTGTGCCGCGCAGGTGACAAATCAATAAACGCTAAGCCTTTTCCGATACCGATATTTATCACTAGAACGTAAAAGTCCGCGGCAATATCACACCGCTCTGGCAAGCCACCCCCAACGGTCGCTGGGATTCCCCCTGGAAATTCCAGCGACCGATCGCGTTCGTCTTTTCCCTCCGCATTCTGCCCGCAATCTCGTGCAAGCGCTGCACGACACTCGTCCGCCTTCGTTCCGAGAAAACACCACGCCATGATCCGGCGAACGTCGCGGGCGCCCGTTCCACCGCATCCGTACGACATGACAGCTGTCTCCCCGCATACAACAACTGAACTGACCAACTGTATCCGATTTAGCATCTATCGGACAAATTCCACTGGCATTCCCTTGGAAAACGTTTGGCATTGAAATTGCCTAATTGTTTTCCGTGACACGGATGGCCGCCGCAATCACGCCTCAATGCGCAATTAAAACTTTTTCATTCCGAGGATCAGTCAATGGAAAACATTGCAAAACTGGAAAAGCAGATCGACGAACACCACGCGATGCTCGCCAATCATCCAGTGTTTCACTCGATCGAATCGATACAAGGCCTGCGCGCGTTTATGGAATGGCACGTTTTCGCCGTCTGGGATTTCATGTCGCTCGTCAAGCGCCTGCAGGCAGATCTGACGACGATCAGTCTGCCGTGGGTTGCCCCTCGCAGCGCGCGTGCGTCGCGCCTCATCAACGAAATCGTACTCGGTGAGGAGTGCGACGAAACGCCGAACGGACCGATGAGCCACTTCGATCTGTACCTGCACGCCATGCGTGACGTCGGCGCTTCGACACACGAGATCGAACGGATGATCGACCTGCTACGCCGCGGTCATACAGTGCACGACGCATTGAATGCCGTCGCGGCCCCGGCGCCGGTCGTACGGTTCGTCAACTCGACCTTTGCAACCTGCTACGAAGGCGAAACGCACCAGGTGATGGGCAACTTTTTTTACGGCCGAGAAAACGTCATTCCGGACATGTTCCGTACGTTGTTGGCCGGCTGGAAAATCGACCCGAAGAGCGTCCCGCTGCTCACGTTCTACCTGGACCGCCATATCGAAGTCGACTCGGGCGAACACGGCCCTGCCGCGCGCGCCATGATCTTCGAAGCAGCCGGCAACGACGAACAGAAGATCGCGCAGGCGCTCGAGGCGGGCCTGCGCGCAATCGACGAGCGGTTGCGGCTGTGGGACGGCCTGCACGCGCACCTCGTCGCCCAGCGCGACGCCGTGCCCGCTTGAGGCGCCACGCGCCCGGACGCGCCGCACGCCGCACGCCGAACGCCGAACGCATTTTCCAGCACCCGTATGCCGGGCCCGCGCCTCGCGGCGCCCCGGCGACGCTCAACGTATTCTTGCCGAGGCATACCTATGATGGCACTCGATAGTTACGTCAGCCACGCCGACCAATGGGAGCAGCGCGCCACGATACGCTCGCGCCCGCGCCGCGTGGTTGAGGACGATAACCTGCGCTACTACCCGGCGGAGCGCCAGCCGCTGCACGCTCACCCCGCTATCGTCGAGGCTGGCCGACACGTGCAGGACTACATCCTGCTGCAAAGCTTCTACAAGTACATCAACGACGTCATCATCTTCGAGACCGAGATCGTCAACCGTACGGCGCTCGCGATCGCGAAAAACCGCTTCCCGTTCGAGTTTCCGTTCAGCTGCCGCAGCGATGCGATGTCCGTCGTCATCGATGAGCATTACCACGCTTACGTCGCCATGGACTACCTCGATCAGGTCGAGCGCTCGACCGGCATCGCCCCCATCGAGCAAAACACGGAGATCGAACTTTCGCGGGCGATACCCCGCGCGATGACACATGTGCCGCCGCAATACGCAGCGGGCATGGAACTCATCGCCGTTGCCATCTCGGAAAACACGGTTACCGCGGAGGTTGCGGCGTTCTCGCGCGACGCGACGCTCAAACGCTCGGTCAAAGGCGTGATGGCAGATCACCTTGCCGACGAAGGACGGCACTCCGTATTCTGGATCAATCTCGTCAAGCTCTATTGGGCCCATATCGACGAGCCGGCCCGTACCGCACTCGGCCAATGCCTTCCATTCTTTCTCGCCGAATACCTGACCAACGAGTTGCAGCTGGAATTCGACCGGCGCCTTGTCAGCGCGCTGAACCTGCCGGCCTCATTGCGTCTGCAAATCGCGAACGACATGGTGGGCGCCTACCCGATCACGAGTTCGCACCCGATGATCGTGAACATCGGCAAGTTCCTGAAGATGGCCGGCCTTCTCGAACACGAGCCGACGCGCGCTGCGTTGGCCGAGTATCTCTGAGGAGCCCTTGATGAGAAACGTCGTCTTTGCGCTTGCAGGCAACAGCCGGTTAGGTGCGCGGCTCGCTGCCGTTCTTCATGATATGGGTCATACCGTCTTCGCAATCGATACGGCACCGGGTCCGCTTCGCGACATGGCGCTCACGCTCGCAATGCCGACTTGCACCGACGGCGCAACGCCCGTCGACGTCGAATGGCTGTTGACGTGCGACGACAGTCCGGTTCCGCCCAACGTCACCGCTCGTCACACGATGAAGCTAGCCGTGCATGCCGATGCATTCCCGCCCAGGCGCGCGCTCGCCCAATGGCGACTGAGGGGCGGCGACGGCAGCACCGACCGGCTTGTCGATAGCCGCGAATGCCGATTCGAAGCATTGAATTGCGGCGCCGACGTCGTATTCGATATCGAGGCAGCCGTTGAGGAAATGCTTGTCGATATCGTCGGCCGCCTCGGGCGCGATGCGCTCGATCCGCATGCGTTGCCCGCCGCATCGCTGCCGGCGGACGCCGTTGCGCTCGATCTTCATGCGACATTGGGGTGGCATGCCGCGAACGAAACGCGCAGTGCCTTTACGCTGGAAGCGACGTTGCCCGAGATGATCGGCCAAACGGCATGCGCCACGCCCGATGCGATCGCGATTCACGACGTGGAGGGCGACGTCACGTATCGCGCATTCGCAGGCGCCGCCATGAAGCTGTCGCACCGACTCTCGGCGATGGCGCCAGTTGCGGCCGCTGCGATCGATGACGCATCCGCAATAAGCGAAACGAAGGCAGCACCGCGTGTCGTTGCGGTTCGCCTGCGCAAATCGCGGTTACTCTATGTCGCCATGGTCGGTGCCATTGGTGCGGGCGCCGCTTACCTGCCGCTCGATCCGTCCTTCCCCGCCGAGCGGGTGCGTGCGATTCTCGAACAATCGCGCGCCGATGTGCTGATCACGGACGATGCCTTCGATGCCACGCGCCTCACCGATCTGCCGTTGACGGTGCTGCGCCTCACCACGCTCGACGACGCCGGGGTCGATCCGGGCGTTTCGCCCTGGCCTGTCGAGGCATGGCCGGACCGTGCCACGCGCTGCGCAATCACCATCTTTACGTCTGGCTCGACGGGGCTGCCGAAGGGGGTGATGCTCACGCATCGCAACATCGTGCACTTCTGCCACTGGTACCGCGACTACATCGGCCTCGATGCGGACTCGCGCGTGCTGCAGTTCTGCACCGTGGCCTTCGATGTTTCGCTGCTCGACATTTTCCCGACGTTTTTGGCAGGCGCCACGCTCTACGTTCCGACCGAAGAGCAACGGCACGCGCTCGACGAGCTGAGCGATTCGATCGGGCGGCATGCGCTCACGCACGCATTCCTGCCGCCCGCGCTGCTGGCTGCGATGCCCGATGCGCATTGGCCCGCACTGCGGCACTTGCTCACGGGCGGCGACGTTTGCTTTCCCGAGACGATCGAGAGATGGAGCCGCGGCCGCACCTTCCACAATATCTTCGGACCTGCGGAATGCACGGTGCTCGTGACAATCGCACGGCTTGCCGCGGGCGACAGCAACAGGATGATCGGCCAGCCGATCGCGAACGTCCGCTGTTACGTGCTCGACGAGACGGGCCGGCCCGTGCGCACGGGCGAATCGGGAGAACTCTGCGTTGCCGGAGCCGGCGTGGCGGACGGCTACCTCCTTCAGCCGGAGTTGACCGATCGCAGTTTCGTGCGCAATCCGTTCTCACGTGTCGGGGGCACGTGGCCCGAAGCGCATGATGAGCGGCTCTATCGCACGGGCGACATCGTGCAGTGGGACCAGAACGGCCTGCTGCACTTTGTCGGCCGGCGTGACGCGCAGGTGAAGATTCGCGGGTTTCGAGTCGAGCTGGGCGAAATCGAGAGTGCGGTGCTCAGGAGTGCGATGTATGGACAATGCGCCTGCGTCGTCGACGACAAGAAGCGCATCCGCGCTTTCGTGGCGAAGCCGCTCGTTGCCGATGCCACGGCCGAAGGCCTGCGCGTGGCGCTCGAACAACGGCTGCCGGACTTCATGTTGCCGCACGAGGTCGTCGTGCTCGAGCGTTTGCCTGCCACGAACAACGGCAAGATCGACCGCTCGGCGCTCGCGCGGATGCCGTCGCAGCGGGCAGCCGGCTTGGCGCACGACAGCGAGCCGGCGAACGATACGGAGCGCGCACTGCGTGCGCTCTGGGCGACGTTGCTCGACCTGGACGAGGCGGAGATCGGCCGCGACGATTCGTTCTTCCATCTTGGCGGGCACTCGTTGCTCGTGTCGAAGCTCATGCTCGCGGTCAAGCTGCAGTTCGCGGGGAATGCGCCGCTCGCGCGCTTCATGGAGCGGCCGACGATCGCCGCGCTCGCGACGCTGCTGACCGACGGCGACAAGAACAGGGGCGAGCAGGTTCCGTCGCGCGTTTTCGACGACATGCGGCTACCCGAAGACATCCAGCCGCTCGAAGGCCTGCGCGCTCGCGGCAGTGCGCCGCGCAGCATTCTGCTCACCGGCGCGAACGGATTCCTAGGCAGCTTCATCGCGGCTGAACTCATCGCGCAGACAGACGCCGAGCTTTACTGCCTCGTCCGGGCGAGCGATGAGGCCACGGCACAGGCACGGCTGGACGCGGCGTTTCGCACGAACGGTCTTGCGGCGCTTGCCGGGCATCCGCGGATCAAAGTCGTTGTCGGCGACCTGGCCAAACCGCACTTGGGTCTTGCGGCGGATACCTGGCGCCATTTCGCGCGGACACTCGATGCGATTTATCACAACGGCGCGCACGTCAACCACTTCTACGATTATCCGTACCTGTACGACGCGAACGTGGGGTCGACGCTCGAATTGCTGCGGCTTGCCTGCGAGCGGCGCAACAAGTCGATGCACTTCGTGTCGACTCTGTCAGCTGCGAGTGCGATGGATGCGCAGGGGCATTTACTCGAGGCGGGCCCCGCGATGAACGCGCCTGCGTTCGTCAACAACGGCTACAACGTGACGAAGTGGGTATCCGAGCATCTTGTCTGGGAGGCTGCGCAGCGCGGCATCGATGCCACGATTCTGCGGCCGGGGAACATCACGGGGGTCGCATCGACGGGGCACTGTCTGCCGGACAAGAACCGGATTCTGCTGTTGATGAAGGGCTCGCTGCAACTTGGCTTTGCGCCCGACGGGGACACCGATTTCGACTTCAGCCCTGTCGACTTTCTCGCGCGCGCAATCGTGTGCGTCACGCTCGATAGCGAACGTTCGGAGAACGTATTTCATTTGCAGAACCCGCGGCCGCTCACATGGTCCGGGTATCTACGCCCGCTCGAGCGCTTCGGCTACGCGTTGACGCTCGAAGACCCGGAACGGTGGCGCAAGCGGCTGCCGGCGATCGACGAATCGAATGCGTTGTTCGACGTCGTTGCGTTCTACCTCGACGATGCGCAGGACATCGGCGACATGTCGCGTATCGACTGTGCCCGGACGAGCAGCACATTGGCGAGGCTGGGGGTGCGCTATCCGGAGAAGGATGCGTCTCTGCTCGACAACCATTTCCGTTTTCTGATCGAGAGCGGGTTTCTGCCGCCCTTGGTCCACCGGCCGACGCAGCAGCAGGCCGATCACGTACGAGACGAAGCACCGCAATCGGCGTGAAGGAGTTCTATTCCGAAGCAGTACCTATCAACCCAAGGAGAGCACCATGCTGCAAAAAGCGAAGAGCGAACTGCGCCCCGATACGTTGATCCGCAACCTCGACACCACGGTTCATGCCGGCGTGGCGGAGTTGAACGCACCCGCTCGCAAGGTATGGGATGTCGTGGGCCGATTCGACGGCTACAACCGCTTCGTCACAGGACTGGAGCGCATCGAAATGACGGGGACGGCGACAGGGCTGCGTTCGTTGCGAAACAAATTTTTCGCGGGCGGCGATCTCGTCGTGGAGCAGTTGAACTCGCGCGACGACGAGCAGATGACGATGACGTGGACGCTGATCTACACGACGTTCGACATCGGCAACATGTGGGCTTCGATGGAGGTGCTGCCGCGCGGCGATTCCGCGTGCACGGCGATCTATCGGATCGCCGGCGAGGCGCGTTCGGGCAATCCTGAGGATCAACCGGCGTTCGACGCGTTTGCGCAAGGGTTCCTGAAGATGGCCACCGACAATTTGCGAGCGATGTTCAACAGCTGAGCGGCATTTTCCGTGGCGCATGTTCCGATCCGGCGTACGGCCAGCGCTGGACCGGGCATGCGGTTCACCTTTGGATCCCGTCTTCTGACTTCATCGATCATGGACAGACATCTACCCGTGGCACCGAGTTGGAAGTTCGCCGCGCGCGCCTTGCGGCTGAAGCCGTCTGCATTGAGAGAACTGCTCAAGGTGGCCCAGCGGCCTGACATCATTTCGTTCGCGGGCGGGCTGCCCTCGCCCGCGGCCCTGCCGGCGGAAGCGCTCGCAAACGCGGCGGCGCGCATCCTGCGCGAAGAGGCGACAGGCAGTTTGCAGTACAGTGCATCGGAGGGATATTGGCCGCTGCGGCAAACGCTCGCGGCCCGGCTCACGCAACGAGGGCCGCGCGTGCAGGCCGAGCAGATCATGATCACTACCGGGTCGCAGCAGGCGCTCGATCTCGTGGGGCGCGTACTGATCGATCCGGACGACCGATTGCTGATCGAAGCTCCGACATATCTTGGTGCCGTGCAGGCATTTTCGCAGTACGAACCGACGTTCGTTCAGTTGCCGACCGACGGCAGCGGTATTGTCGTGGATGCGCTCGATAAAGCTATGCTTCGCGACGGGCGGTTGCTCTATACGCAGCCGAACTTTCAGAACCCGACCGGTCGCACGCTATCGCGCTCGCGACGGTATGCGCTGATGGAGCGGGTGGAAAGCACGGGGCTCGTCGTCGTGGAGGACGATCCTTACGGCGAGCTCACTTACGGGGAGCCGGTGGGGCCGTCGTTGCATACGCTCGCGCCCGATCGTGTCGTGTACGTCGGGTCGTTTTCGAAGGTGCTGGCGCCAGGGCTCCGCGTGGGTTACGTCGTTGCACCCGAAGGCTTGTTCCCGAAACTCGTTCAGGCGAAGCAGGCGAGTGATCTTCATACGGCGGGGCTGGCACAACGGCTTGCTTATGACGTCTATACCGACCAATTCCAGCAGCAGCATGTCGCGGCATTATGCGAGCGATATCGGCTGCAGTGTGCGACGATGTTGCAAAGCCTCGCGTCGCATATGCCAGAGGGCGTTTCTTGGACACGCCCCTCCGGCGGCATGTTCGTCTGGGTGACGCTGCCCGAGGGCATCGATGCGACGGTGCTGTTCGACGATGCGATAGCGGCTGGCGTGGCATTCGTGCCCGGCGGGTCGTTCTATCCGATGAACGCGCGGGCGAATACGATGCGGCTGAACTTCACCGCGCCAACCGTCGATCTCATCGAAGACGGGATCCGGCGGCTTGCGCGGGTGGTTCGGGCGAGGATGGGGGCGGTGCTCTGCCCCCCCACGAAGACGCCCTGCGTGACCCAGCGGGAAGGTGGGCTCAATGCACAAACTGAGGCAAGTTTGCCTTCGCGCAGGCAACCATTGCTCGACCCTCGTCCTGAATTTCGCTGGACTCGTTCCGCTCCATGAGCTGCCCTACGCCCGCCATCGACGTATAGCTTCCTCGCAATGCCGCGAGAAAGTAGCCGGGTGACGCATAAGGACTACGGCCAATACCATTTTCCATACCGGTTGCAGCAAGCGCGTCTTCGAACTCTGCATAGACTGGGCCGATCCGCTGGGACACGAGCCACTCCTTCAACTGCAGCAGACGATATTGCATCGCGCGGTTGTCGCTATTGCGAAGGCTGTCCTTGAGATCCGCATACACGAACCAACGCGCCTGCCAGTTCCCTTTTCGCGCAGCTTCCATGAGGGCGGCCCATGTCGCGTCCGTTACGTTTTGCGACTGGTACTCCGTGAGGAACCGTTGAACCGCCGCTTCATCCGGCACATCGCCGAAATCAGCAGCACGCTTACAACGAAACTTTTCCAACGGTTCCTTCGACTCGGCGAATGCGTTGATCTCGTCTTCGACCTGCGTGGCCGTATGCGTCCAGCGTGCCCTTACATCGTCGGCGTGCCACTCTTTGGGTAACGGGCCGAGCCACGCGAGTGGGTCATCGTTGCGTTGCGCCATCTCGGCGTAAGTGCGAAGTGATTCACGTTCTGCTTTTTCGGCTTCTTCTTTTTCGGCTTTTTTGACTTTCTCTTTTGCAGCTTTCTTCGCTTCCAGGGCGAGGACCGATGCAGTATCGTCAAAGTCATCAATAGCCCGTTGACCGACAAGCTTGATACAGCTTTCAAAGTCAGCATCCCAGCACCGAGCCCCTACCTCAAAGTCCCAACGCCAGTAAACGATTTCGAGCGTATACTTGGATACGTTAGCGGCTCGGATAACTTGGGCATTCCCCGCCTTGTCTGTCAATCCGCGCTTCAATACCTTCCCGTCAGCGGACATCCATTGGTAAATCTCGTTCACCGTCGGCCGCTTGCAAGCAGGGTCTTCGCAAAGCTGCACCGTTGCGTTCGACGCAGCAAATGCCGTTGCACACATCATCGACAGGAGTAGCGCGGCCGCAATTCTTGACAATAAATTCATTGTTCTATACAGATACAAAAAGGTGCGCTGAGGTGTTATGGGCGAAACAGACGACTTATAGCAGGTTGCGCGATAACCCTTAGGGGTCTAGACGCTGATTCTCAGCACGCCGGGAACAGCCGTTTCTTCATTAGGCGAACCAAGGTATGTCCATCGAACATCCTTCGGGGAAACTTCGA
>CBJMQH010000005.1:0-28813 GCA_966431825.1 uncultured Trinickia sp. | reverse complement strand
GACGCGCTTCGCGAAAGCCGCGGCGCGTCTGGGGATCACGGGCGATCACTGTGACGATCCGCATGTGGAACGCTTGCTGCAATCGTTCGCACTGGTCGCGGCGGGCATCAGCAGCCGGCTCGAAGACGAGTATCCCGAGTTTGCCGAATCGCTGATCGGCGCGGCGTATCCGCAATATCTTCGGCCGGTGCCGGCATGCGCGATCATTCGATTCGACGTGTCGGACGTCGTCAACCAGATCACGGCGCCGACGATCGTGCCGCGTGGTGCGACGCTCGGTGGAAAGACGCACGACTGCCACTTCCGCACGGTGTACGACGTTACGCTTGCGCCGATTCTCGTCGCGCGTGCGCACTACGCGCCCGCCACGACTGCCCCTGCCGCTGCCCGGTTGCCTGCCGATACGTCCGGGGTGCTGTCTATTACGTTTGCCTCTGCACGACCCGAGTTCCAGATCGACGCCATTCCGGGTCTGGTGCGCGTCCATGTTCAGGGACCCGATCCGGTTGTCAGTGCGACGATCGACACGATGATGCTGCGTGTTGGCGGCGCGTTCGTGCAGGGAGCGGATAACCGGTGGACGGCACTTGAGCACGTGCCGCTTGCTCCTGTCGGGGCCGATCCCGCGCAGCGGCTGATCGAAGAAGACGATGCGCGACAGCCTATGCGTCTGCTCTTCGAGTATTTCGCCTATGCGCCGAAATTCAACTTCGTCGATGTGGATCTGCGCTCGCTCGTGCGCGCGACAGGGCACGGGCAATCGTTGACGCTTCACTTGGCCGTTCGCGACGTTCACCCTGATTCGCAAACGGCCCAGCGGCTCAAGCTGCTCACCGCCGACAATCTGGCGCTCTTTTGTACGCCCGTCGTCAACTTGTTTCGCATGGCGTCGATACCGCTCAAGCGAGCGAAGGAGACGGGTGGTTACATCGTCCCGCTGCATAACACCGACGTGGCCAGCAGCGAAGTATGGTCGGTCGATACTGTTCGTGCGCCGGGCGAGAGGCGCCGACCGGTTGTGATCGAACCGTTTGTATCGCTTCGGCATGGCAGCGCCGCTAAGCCAAGTGGACCGTATTGGATACTCGTGCGACCGGACGACACGCTGAGGCCGCCGGCAGAATCGAAGGTTGCCGTTGATTTGGTAGGCGTCGACGGCCGACCTGTGGCGTATACGGGCACGGATCAGTTGATGGCGGACATCACGTATTCGAACGGCGAACGCCCGCGTGCAATGCGCTTCGGGGCTGACGCGACCGACTTGTTGTGCGAAGCGGACGCCCTAGGGGCGCGTGTCGTGATGCTCGCGCAGCCGACCATGCCGAAGCGCCTTGCGCTCGACGGGGAATCTGCGTGGCGGCTCATCGCACAACTGGCGCCGCAGACGTCCGCGTTGACGCGGGCCGGGCTCGACGAATCGAAGCAGTTGTTACGTCAATTCGCTACGCCGTACTCGGGGCAATTCGGGTTGATCGACGCGTTGAAGAGTTTGAGCCACAAGCCCGTTCATCTGTGGTTGCAGGGAGAACCGATGCCCAGCATCGTCCGCGGGCTCGAGATCAAGTTGACGGTGGACGAGCAGGCGTTCGCGACGTCTACGCTCAGTGCAATGACGAGCGCAATGGAAGTGTTTCTCGCCCAGCATGTGCCTGAGATCAACTTCATTCAGCTCGTTGTGATCTCGTTCAACACCGGGGTCGAGATTCGACGGTGTGCGCCCAGGCGGGGGACGCGGCCGCTTGTTTGAGGTGTGATTGGGGCGCGGCTTGCCTGGGGCGAGGCAAATTGGCGGTTTCGGCGACGCTTCAAGCTCAGTGCCGACGACCGACCGTCATTCTTTTACACGCGCCGTAACGCGCATCGGCACCAAGGCATACTTGCCGAAGGACTTCATTTGGGACAAGTATGCCCTGTACTGCTCTCTCGCTTGAGGTCGAAATCCCGAGTCCCAGAATGCGTCAGCCAAGTTGAGCTTCGCCACTACCCGCGAAGGAAATTTTGACACGATGGCCGTCAAGACCGGCGTAGCGTCCTCCGACCGCCCTTCCGCAATCAAAAAATAGGCGATGTCGTTAATCGCCTCGACGTTTGTCGCGTCAACGTACGAAACTAGCTCATCAATCGCATACTGCGGAAAAGCTCGGAGGTATTGACGAACTTGCTGTGGATTTTTACGTATTGATAGGAAGCCGTTCAGCTCGGAAACCACTTCCGCTCTAACGTTACTATCTGCCTCGTACTGACGGTTCCCGCCGGCGCCGAGGCGACCGCAACCAGTCACTCGCGCGACTTGCAAAGACCTAACCGGGACCCCTCCAGGAATATCCTCGCGCTGTCCCGTTATTTCTCTGACGAGGCACCAATCCTGAACGCCCACATTCCATTCGTAGACCTCACGAAATACTTGCCCTCCCTGACTTGGACAACTACCATCGACAATCATCTGCTTCGTTTGCTTGACGGCATACATTGCCATCACGCTACATTCGTCGAATTTCTCTACAAAATAGGATAGTGCACGCTTTCGCGTAGGAGAATAGTATTCCACAGCGATTCCATTCTCAACATCACGAAACGAGAACACCCCCGGAATACCTACCCCTTCGAAGTCCCCCGACAGGACCGACGCACCAGCGGCATTCGCCACGGTGGTTGCGACACAACCTACCCAGAAAATCAAAATTAAACGACCTATGCGACGGCGCATTACACCCTCATCTGCGAGCACTCCGGACCATCTGCAACGCAGCGCTACTCATCATATCGAAATATGAGCTTCCCCGTCTGCCAGGTGCCTTCCGGGCGCTTTATTTTCTTCGACGCTTTCGGCAAATCAACATCGACCCGATCCTTTCAACCAAAAAGTCTCAAATATTTTTCCCTTCATCGCAAAACCTTGGCTCATTCCAGATGTTGAACTTGAAACCAGAGCCTAAGCCAACCCCATTCCTGCGATATTCGCTAAATTACCCCATCATTCTGACGATAAACAAAATATTGCCCGCCATAATCTGACGCCATTCGCTCAGACCTTACACACCTTGAAGACCTTATCAAATCTATTTCGCGTGCGGCGCCCCACCCATAGCACTCGAACACCCTTTCCGCCAAAATAGAAAGATCAGACAACTTGCGATAGGCCACGTAAAACAATCCCCAAAACATCAGGAAGCACAAGACACCCGTAACGGCAAATGCAGGCAGCACGCCAGAAATATTCTTATCATCAAGCTTATAAAAAACAGCATAGAGAATATCGAAAAGCAAACCACAAAGGCCCAAATCATTATTTTCATAATACTTCTGTATCTAGCCGATCTCCCACAGGTTGCATGGGGATACACAGCCACGACACAATCCTCAGGGCGCAGAATTGAATAAACCACGTCAGGCGACGTCAACCGCTTGTCGGCCACGACCTCAACCTCGTCTCCATTTTGCATCGGTATCTTCCACAACCAACCGTGCATTCTTCGGTCATTCAGATTAAATTCGACCCAATCGGCATCCTCCTCCGTATTGGAAGAAATGTTTAACAAGCCGATAGCCTGCGCACCCATCCCAAGCGCCGCCAGTCCTGCGGCACCAGCCTCCATCCGTTCATGCTGAAACTGGCTCATCACAAAGTCTTGAGTACATCTTCGAATCTTCAAGTTCGAGATTACGCCTTTCATCAGCTCCACAGAAACCCCACAAGTTTTAAAAAAACTTTTTCATCGCCTTTTCAAACTCTTTTCCAGAGAGCGCTGCGAGCTGCGGTCAGTAACGAAAATACAAGATACCTACCGCACCGGGCTCCCCCGACTGCTTACTCTTCTTCGTGATCGCTGGTAGATCGATATTCTTCACATTCTCCCAACCAAACCCATGAAAGATCCGCTCAGCAAGGCGAACAGATCTCATGAATTTCCTCGATATATTGAACGCAATCAAACCAAAAACAGCGGCGCCCATAGACCCCCCGCCGACGTACATGTAAAAAACTCCCGCCCAATTGCCAACCGGATCAAAGTAAAAAGTAGCCGCACCCAAAGCAACCATAACCAACATCATCATCGAATATATCAAAAACCACCATCGCACCGTTGCCTTATAGTGCGCATAACGACCGCGACTGCAATGCGGATGTAACGCAACGATTCGATCGCTAATCCGCCTGATTCCAAATGCGTGCCACACTCGGCCGAATTGCTCGGCAACAACTTCGACTTCGTCACCCTCTCTGAATACGGACACCCATACCCACGCACGAATACTTTTTCCATCGAGCTCAAATTCGAGCAGGTCAGCTTCCTCGGCCGTATCTTCCGCAGACGCCGCCAGCCCGATAGCGACACCACCGAGACCCGCTAATCCAGCCGTAACAGCCGTCACCCCCATTGCCATTCGATCAGCATCCGTAAACAGGAACTCCTGGGACGTCCTCGTGCCACGAAGGTTTCGAATACTCCCTCTCAATAATTTGGTAGGAGAGGGTTGTGCTGTTTCTGTCATCATTAATCCGCCTGCTGAGCCGAAAGGTCCATTAACTTCAATGCCTTGTCAAATTCCTCATGCTGCTTTCCAGCATCCCAGTCCGGATTCGCAGGCTTCAGTCCGAACGCACACTTTTCCAGCCACGTCTGCAAATCGTCGTCCGAAAAATACCACATCAGAAACCACGTCAGAAGCTGGCAACTTAGTCTCTAGTTTCAAGCGCCAACCGCCGCATCTTAGTTACAATAATCTATCGCCTCGCAAGAAAGCCATTTCTCAGTCTTTCGCCCGGTCTTAGATATATAGTCGACCAACCAGTAGCGCCGATCATTCGACCTTTTCACCAATGACACCCTGTCGCCTTTGATCAAATATGATTTTTCAACATCCAACGATGACGGCGAGCTAAAGAAATACGCACGATCAACGCCAACTATTCTGTAATTCGAGCCCGAAGGCACCTCACCCGCCATTCCATTAATCCTCATTATGCCCTCGATTTTCGCCAACAAAAAAGCGTCGCTCGAAATTTCCTTATCACTTACAAGAGGAATCAAGTTAAGCGTCTCATTACCTTGGATGAATTTTCCGCGAGCAAGAAGCAATAGCGCCGCTGCCTGATATGCATTTCTCGAATCGCCGAGCATCGATAGGTTAAATTTAAAGCCATCGCGGACGAGTTTATTAATCTGCACATCATTCAAATTTTGGTTCGACTGGACATCTATCGACTCAACCTTCCCCAGATGCAATTGCATTTGCACAACACCAATTGACACCAATTCATGGCCAAGCACAGTTACATAGTTATAACTAATACGCCCCTCCATTCCACCAGAATGGACAAGAACTAATATATATCCAAGCGAACTAAGCGCCACCGACGGAAAATCATCCGCAGCATATTCATATTTTAGTTGCTTGCTCTCGTTCGCCACACTCCCTTCAATTCTTACGATATGAGTCAACAACCCATCGTCGTCCCTACCATCGATGACCACATACTGGCCCGAAAAATTCGTACCATTCGCGAGCCTCCCTTGCAAAGGTGCCGCCTCCGCGGCATCACTTAAAAATAAGGCAAGCGCAATGGACATCAGGCTCACTGCACGCACAATACTATATTTTCGCCTTAACACTATTGACAGCCTCCACTGCAGATCGAACCACACCCACGTGACTTTTATAATACCTTGTACCATAAACCGAGCTACTCTCAATGTTATAGTCAGAGAACACCAACCCGGGATTTGTAACGCAGCCATGCACACCCAAGAGTTTTGCCAGCCTATTCAGCGCGAGAAAGCGATCCGCAACATGCACGAACCCCCCATTGACAGCCAGAGTAATCGCATAGAAATCATTCCGATCAGCCTTCGGATTGATATCCCCCCACTTACTTCCAGACCGCCAGTACCAGCACGCCGACTGCACAGTCAGATCAAGACTATGACTAACCCGCTCCGGACCACTGCCTATCCCTGTATTGCCGACTGCAGACCCAAAACCTTCGTAGTTTTCGACGTGAGTAAGCTGAATCAAACCCCGACCATGATAATTAGGCCCACCGTGATAAGAATACCAACCCGACGGTATTGAGCCATCCTTGTTGCGATACTCCTCATTCGTCCGAAGCTCATCGCACTCGTGAACCATTTGCGAGAGGAAATGAGCTTTTCTAACGCATGACTGCATATCATTTTGCCGCATATGAAGATTCAAAATCCTCAAAAACTCACCCTTATCGAAACAACGAACAGAGCGATCATCGGATTTATAGAATAGACCTTTCGACAGAACATCCGGCGGAAGAATTGAATCCAATTCCTCTTCCGTGATATCCCGCCCACACGAACACGCATTTTGCCTAAAATTCCCAACCAACCCGATCGGATGAAAATGCCACGGCTTGGTGTCCTGCGGGAACCCATCGATGCCTTTTGCGCTGTCCCACCACTGCAAAGTCTCGATCCGTTGCATCTCCGACTTCCAGTGGCATAGCAAACGCTGCATCAACGGCGACAGCGAGTCCCATTTGCCCATGCCCCCGCCCCACTCGCTTTCACAGCGCACCACCAAATGCGAAATCGCCTCAGCGGACCACTGTACCTGCTGCGCCCGCGCTAACTCTTGAGCCGTGACGTTACCGTCGTGATTCGCGTCGATCGCCTTCGTCAGTTGTTTGATCAATGGCCCTTCGTTCACTTCCAGCGCACTCGCCTTGAACTTCTCCTGATCCTCGTCTGCCAGGATCAATTGGCGCGTAAACAGGTACCGCCGCAGCAAGTCGAGCGGCGTGTAACTGCTGCCATCGACTTGTTCGAAGCCCGGCCAATCCCAAGGGCCGCACCACTGGGTCAGTCGATGGTCCTTTTCGCACACCCATCCATCGACAGTACCACCGTCCTTTTTCGCAAGCGTGATGTACCACCAGCATCGACCCTGGGAGTCTTTCGCCAACCGGCCCTGCCCCAATGCATCCAGATCTGTCCGTCGAAACACGTCGCGGAACTCGGCAGCAGGCCCGCTCACCGTCGACAAACTCGGCGGAAAGTCCACCCACCCCCTCTCCTGCCCGGTGGTCGTCTGATTCGCGAGATTACTTTCGACCCAGACAGGCTTGCCTTCCGGTGTCTCGCGCTGCTTTTGGTGCCCTTTGTGCTTGCCATGCGTAGCGGGCGCCGCAGTGATTAGCTTCGGCTGTACTTGCACCCACGCCGCGCCCTGAGCATCGCCCATCGGAACCAGCTTGAGACCAGGTTTGAGCATCAAGGGAGTCGGATCCACCACCTTCGTGATCAGTTGCGCGCCTGGCTGGACTTCGAGGAACGTCTGCTCCTTCAATTCCGCACCGCGGGCCTTGCTCTTCGCGATGAACGCAGGCAGATCCGATCCCGCGAATACTTCGACGTGCACCAGCGGACGCGTCCGCTTAGCCGGCAGCAACGTGGCGTCACCATGACGAAGGTAATGGCCCAGGTACCCTACGACTTCGCCAGCATCTATGGATACCGGTGATTTCAGCACAACGACCTGATCGAAAGAATGCGGATTGACGATCAGTTCGAGGCTCTTGAGGTTGACCCAACCGCACGCAACATTTGCCGATGCAGATTGACCTGCCATCGGACCCACGGGTCGACCGCTCTTCATAGTAGCGATGCGCGCCCATCCATCCTTTTCCGGTCCAACAGTAAGCTCGGCGCCTTTCGGCAGCAGACCAATCACGCGACCGTTCGCCGCGTCGAACACGCGAACGCCCGCGATCGGCGGCGGTGGCGGCGGCTCCGGCGGTGCAGCGGGCTGAGGTGGCGGCGTGTAGTCGGGATCCAGCAACCGCTGCAACGGGTCGGGGTCCGTGACCGGCGGCTGCGGCGTGGGCTTCGGCACCTCTTGCATATCCTTCGCTGAATCCCCGACACGATACCAACGGTCGCCGTCCCAATACTTCATCGGGGCCATCGCCGGCCTTCCTGCGTTGGCCGGCGCCCCCTTGGCCTGCTGTACCGTCGCCTGATAGCCATCCCAGTCCAGCAAATGCATGTAGAGGCTGAAGAAGGTCAACTGCTCGTCGGCAGGAGCGGCGGTACTCGCTGACGTACTCCCGTTCTTCTTGGGCGAAGGCGGTAGCTGCAATCGATGCCGAACCAGCACGAACCCCGTCGAATAGAGCGCCCACTTGTGGTCGTCGTACTGGAATTCCGGATAGCGTCGATTCAGCCGATACGCCACAACCTCACCATCAGCAATCGCACGGACGCCTTCGTCTTGCTTGAGCAGTTGCGCCGTCTCATGCCCAAAGTGGATGCCGCCATGCCACATCCCGTTGACCCCGAGCGGATAGAAGCCGTCCTCGGCATTACCCAGCGCCTTCATGTAAGTCATGGGGCTGCCGGCATCGTCCTTGCCGGCCGGGGCAAATGGAAAACTCCACTTGATGGGTTTGTAGGCAGGCGGTGCGTCCTTCGGCGCCGGCTGTGGATTAGGCGAATGTGCTGGCGGTTTTGAAGTGCTCATAATGCTTCGAAATTCAAGGTCGTTCTGTTTTTGTCGATCGTCTCGCTGGCATTTACTCGAAATGGCAGCGCTTCAGCGCGCACTTCCAGTCGCTACCCCGAGAAGTCCACACCGCGCCCCAGCTTCGCTGGCACAGGCGATCCGATTAGCGTGTCGCTCAACGTGGCGGCGCCGCCGCCCTCCTTTTCCCACGACGCGCACTTCTCGACAATCTGCCCCGTCGTACCGTTCTCGATGAGCCCACTCGTGATCTTGATGTAAGAGCCGCCCGCCCCGATCCAAACCTCCTTGTTCGCCGTCAATATAAGCCGGCCATCCGCGCTCTCGACCTTAATATCTTTCAGCGCAGCCAATGTCATCGTATCGCCTTGCGCCTGGATTTCGACAGGCCCCTTCGCCGCAAAGATCTTGATGCCGAGATTCTGCGCAAAGAGGCTGATCTTGTCCAAGACGCTTACAAGCAGCGATTTCCCCGCCGCCACGCTGACATGTTTGCCCGCTACGATGTTGACTTGCTGAGTCGCCGAAAGATGGACGGAATCCTGAGTCGAAGCCGCAATTCCTGCAGGGCTCGACAGCAACATGAGCGGTCTTGCGAAACCATTCGCACTGCCGGTGCCCCCACCGGCCGTACGTCCCCCGTTGAGCGAGGAGCCCGGCGCATTACGCTGCGTCGCATCCGTGAATTGCCGCAATGACGCGTAGCCGTCCTCCAGGGTCTCAGCCTTGTTTGCCTCGCTAGCCTTCGACGCTGCGTCCAACACGGCTTCGGCATTCGCCAGCTGGTCCGTAGTGGCAGATACGTTCAAAGGCTGCATTTCACCGGCGGGATGAGTCGTGACGTACAGGCCTTGGCCCGCACGGATGGCACCGTAGGAAGACGATTTCAGGTCGAACCCGCTCCCGACAAACACCCCCCGCGTATTCTCCGTATGCTGAATCAAATACCCGAGATGCAGATGCGACTGATAGCTGCTCGAATACAGATGCACGCGGTTCTGACCGGTCGAATCGTCGAGCACGAGTTGGTTGTACCCTTGCCCGCCATACTCCTTCGAGCGCAAGCCCGACAACAACCCGTTCGAATGCCAGACCGGTTTCGTCCCACCCCCATACGTCCTGGCGATGATGATGGGCCGGTCGCAATCGCCTTCCATGAAGCCGATGATCACCTCGTCGCCTTTGCGTAACGGGTGAACGCCACCGCGCTCCCTGCCCGCATCCGCAAACGCCGCGCGTACCCAGCACGACGCATTCTCGTCCTGCTCGTTACGCCGGTTCCACGGAAACCACACCTTCACGCGATTCAACGAATCGGTATAGACCTCCTCGCCGCTGGGCCCCGCGACAATCGCGTTCTGCAACTCCATCACGGGCTTCTTGTGCTCGAACGGGCTGCGGAACGGCACCTTGCGCCGTTGCGCTTCCACGGTCACGAAAAACAGCCCTTCGCTGCCGTCGGCATGGCGCACCGTCGATGCGCCCTTCGCCACGGCTACCTCTTGCGCAATCCCTTCGGGAAACGCAGCAACGCCATCCATCCCCGGCAGGTTGTTACGGATCAGCCAATCCGTGGCGAGCACCACGAATTCCCGATCCGACTCAGTGCCCGCGTCGTGCACCGGGTGTCCGCTCAATTCGAACCGCCGCCCCGGCATCGCGCAGCGCAAACCGCCCGAACCGACAAAGCGCTTCATCCGCGACATCCGCTCCTCGAGCCGCACCTGCGCCAATCGTTCGGCCTGCTCACGGTTCGGCCACGCATAGGCACCGGGGTAATCGTAGACCTCGCCATCGGTCGTCAGCTGGCGCTCGGGATCGGTCACGCCACGGATCTGCCTCGGCAGCAGGTCCGGCCGCTTATAGTCGAACGTGCGCGACGTCAGTTCCGCACTCTCGATCTGCAGCACTTCCTGCCACTGCGTGAAGCCATCGAACTCGCCGCCAATCGCCATCCGTCCGAACCGGACCACCGCTTGCTTCAATTCCGGCACAAAGTAGCTGTCGTCGCACAACACCATCGTGTGCGACTTGCCGTCGTCAGCCTGCTCGAAATATGGAAAGACACCGACCTCTTCCATGCTGCGATGAACGAAGTTCAGATCGAACTCCCACTGCACGCGGTTCGAATACGACGGCAACGGCTTTTGCAGGTCGAACCGGTATGCACCGCGTGCCTGCGGGTGCTCGTTGAACACGTCAGCCAGGATCTGCTCGCCGCTCTGTTCCTGCCAGTCGCGCATGTCGCGGCGAAGCCGCAAGAAGTAAAGCCACGACGAAAACCGCAGCTGGTAGAAACTCAACGGGCCATCGCTGCCCAACCGGCTGAACCGATGCACGTAGCCATGCATCGGCATATACGAGCCGTCCGTCTGCTGCAGCCAAAGCGTGACAGCTTTGCCCAACAACGCATTGAGATCGATTTCACTGCCGTGTGACGACACGGCATCGACCACGAATTCGTAATCTCGTCCGAGTCTTGCCGTGCCTTTGACATACAGAGGCAATAACCAGTCGGCGCCGAGCGGCGTATCGAGTTTGACAAGACGACGCGATTGCGCGTTGCCACGCCCCGTAGTCTCAGATAGTGCGGATTGGCCCATGCAGCGTGCCCCCAATTGGTATTCGGGTAGTTTTTCTGCCGAGCGACGATTATAGAGTCCTTTCAGCACGAAAAACCAACCCACCCCAACCCACGACCCGTTCTGGATAGCCAATACAAGAACTTTTTACTTCATTAAAATGCAAAGGCCGGCTTTTATGAAAGTTTTACCTAAGCCGCCCCATGCCGCTGCTTTCTGAGCGTTTTCGGATTGGTCGTCATATTGATGAAATGACACCGCGCACACCAATGCCCGTTCATGACGGTATTAGGCGTCGCAAACCAACGATGCCCGCGCACGCATTCCCATTCGAGCCGCGTCGAGCTGTTCACATAGTGCGTCGAAATGCATTGCCCGCCGCGCGCCTGCGCGACTTCCCGCATCCGCTCGATCCCGAGCTTCAGCGCATCGCGGGCGCACTGCGCGCACCAGTGCCCGGCAGCGATCGTCGCGGGCGCCGCGTCCCATCGATGCCCCGCAGCGCAGGCCCACTCGAGCTTCGTCGCACTGTTCACGTACTGCACCGATAAGCACCGCCCGCCGCGCTCCGCGGCAAGCGCACGCATCGCGTCGATCCCGATGCGCTTCGCCTCGTGTTGACAGCGCAGGCACCACGCGCCGCGAACGATCAGCGCCCCCTTCGTTTCCCACTCATGCCCTTGCGCACACCGGAACCGATAATGGGCCTTGGTCCCCTCATACGTTGAAGACAGGCAAACCCCGCCCCGGCTTTGCGCCAACTGCTGCAAGCGAGACAGACCATCCTTGCGGCGGTAAGCATCGACTTTCCTGATATTCGCGCAAGCACGGCACCAAGCCCCGCGCAAAATATCGCCGCCGATCGTCTCCCACTCGTGCCCTCGCGCACATCGGAAACGGTAGTACGCACTGAGCTTCGTATAAGTTTTCGACAAGCATGTGCCGCCTCGCGCTTTGGCCGCCGCACGCATGCGTCTCATGCCGTCAGGACTCGACATCAGCTTCGCATGCCGCGCACGCGCACAGGCCGCACACCACGTGCCCTCAATCAATTTCTTGCCGGTCTTCTCGAAGACATGCCCCTCCCGGCAAGCAAACGCGTACCGCCCGTTGGGACCCAGGTAGGCATCCGTCAAACAGCGCCCGCCCGCTTCCCGAGCGATCCGGTGAAGCGCGCGTAACGATGCCTCGTCCCGGCAGCCCGGACAAATCGTCATCGAGTAAAAGAGATAGGAGCCCGAACGACTCAATTCATGTCCGGACTCGCACTGAAAACGATATTGCGCATTCCAGCCATTCCATTCCGTATCGAGGAGCGCGATTCCGTACGGCCTCAACGCTTCACGCAATCGTTTCAGCTGATCGTTAGCCAACTTAATTTCCCCGTCATCAGTGCAATTTCTGCATCGCTTTATCGGTCGTTCAGCATGACACTCGCCTTCTGCCACACCGGCGACCCGCGATTCTAATACCGGGCGGCACAGCAAAAGCCACGAATGAGACGCCTTCTGGCTTCCTCCGACGAACCGCCATGCGGCGCCCGATCCGGCCCCCAGATCCGCCCCTCTCACGATTTCGTCACCCGAGACGGAGTACACTGCCCGTTCGTCCGGCTTGTCCAGTCAGTCCGAAGATGTGTGTCCCACTCAACAAGGTCGCAAGGAGAAGACGATGGCAGCGAAGAAAATTTTGTTCCTGACCGGCGATTTCGCCGAGGACTACGAAACGATGGTGCCGTTCCAGGCACTGCAGGCCATCGGCCACACGGTCGATGCCGTCTGCCCCGGCAAACGCGCCGGCGAAAAGATCAAAACGGCTATCCATGACTTCGAAGGCGATCAGACCTACACGGAAAAACCGGGTCACCACTTCGCCCTCAATGCCACGTTCGAAGAGGTCGACGGTGCGAGCTACGACGCGCTCGCCATCGCGGGCGGCCGTGCGCCCGAGTACCTGCGGCTCGACTCGAAGGTGATCGACCTCGTCCGCCACTTCGCCAACAGCAACAAGCCGATCGCCGCGATCTGCCATGCCGCACAGCTGCTCGCCGCGGCCGACGTGATCCGCGGCAAACGCATCTCGGCCTACCCGGCGTGCTCGCCCGAAGTCCGTATGGCCGGCGGCGAATACGCCGACATCCCCGTCGACGCCGCCGTCACCGACGCCCCGTTCGTCACCGCGCCGGCCTGGCCCGCGCACCCCGAATGGCTGCGCCAATTCCTGGTGCTGCTCGGCACCCGCATCGAACTCTAAGTCGAACCGTCAATGCGTCGACTCGCCGGCGAACGCAGTCGTGCGCCCGGCGAGCGCCGCGACGACCACCACGAGTTCGAGCGGATCGACGGGCTTGGCCACGTGCGTCTGGAAGCCGGCCAACAGCGCGCGCCGCCGGTCCTCGCTGCGAGCGAACGCGGTCAGCGCCGCGGCAGGCGTCGCGCGTCCGCGCTGCGCTTCCACGCGCCTCAGGCGGCGGATGAACTCGTAGCCGTCCACCCCAGGCATGCCGATGTCGCTGACGATCACGTCGGGCGGCTCGGCCACACAGGCATCGAGCGCATCGAGCGCGTTGCCGAACACAGCCGTCACGGCGCCGCGTTCCTGCAGCACCCGCTCGACGAGCTCGCGTGCGTCGGGCTCGTCCTCCACCACGACGACGCGCAACCCCGCCAACGCGGGCGGCGCATCGAGCGGCAGCGCTTCCCCGCCGTCGCGCGCCGGCTCCGGCGAGCCGGCCGGCAGCGCGACAACGAACGTCGCGCCGCAGCCCGCACCCTCACTCTTCGCCATAATGCGGCCGCCGTGCATTTCGACGAGCTGCCGCGCGATCGACAGCCCGAGACCGAGGCCGCCATGCTGCCGAGCAATGCCGGCATCTTCCTGGCAGAAGCGCTCGAACACATGCGGCAGAAACTCGGAAGTAATCCCCTGCCCGTTGTCCGAAACCGTCAGCACGGCCTCCCCGGCATCGCGCGTCAGCGCCACTTCGACAATGCCGCCCTTCCCCGTGAACTTCACCGCGTTCGACAACAGGTTCCAGACGATCTGCTGTAGCCGCGACGGATCGGCGAGCACGGCGCCCGGCGCATCGAGCCGCGAGACGATCTGAATCTCCTTCGCCTCGGCCGCCGGCGATACAGAGCGGATCACATATTCGACGATGTCGACGAGATCGACCCGCTCGACTTCGAGTCGCAGCTTGCCGGCGAGAATCCGCGAAAAGTCGAGCAGGTCGTCGACCATCCGAGTCTGCGCACGCGCATTGCGATCGATGACCTCCAGCCCCTTACGCGCCGATTCGGACACGCTCGCATCGCGCAGCAGAAACTGCGTCCAGCCGACGATCGCGTTCAGCGGCGTGCGCAGCTCGTGCGAGAGCGTGGCCACAAACTCGTCTTTCATCCGCGAGGCACGTTCGGCCTCGGTGCGGGCAGCCCGCTCGGCCGCGAGCAGCGCTTCGCGCTCTTCGGCAAGCGCGCGGAAATGCGCCTCGCGCTCGTGCGAGCGCTGCGCCTCGGCCAGTTCGCGTTCGATCCGCCGCTCGCGCAGCACGCGCTCGATGGCTTCAGGCAGATATTCGAGGTAGGCCTCGCTCTTCGGCACGATATCGGCCACACCCGAGCGAAGCGCTTCGATCACACGCTCTTCATCGGTGAAGCCCGTACAGAGGATGGCCGGTAAACCGAGCCCATCGGCACGCAGCGCGCGCAGGAAATCAAGGCCCGTCTCGGCACCGCCGAGCGCGTAGTCCACCACGAGCACCTCGGGCTTCTCCGCGCTCATCGCGGTCCGCGCCTCGGCCGTGCTCGGCGCCGTGCTCACGCGGTAGCCGGCACGCGTCAGCGAACGCGACGCGAGCCGCAACAACCCTTCGTCGTCGTCGACGAATAGAACGTGCGCGCTCATCGCGCGGCCGCGGGCAGTTTCACCACCTGCAGGAAGAACCCGAGCCGGCGCACGGCTTCGATGAAGGCGTCATATTCGACAGGCTTCGTCACGTAGACGTTGCAACCGAGCTCGTAGCAACGCTCGATTTCGCGCGGATCGTCGGTCGTCGTCAGCACGATCACGGGCAGCGACGCCGTGCGCTTGTCGGCCTTGAGCCTGCGCAGGACTTCGAGCCCGTCGATGCGCGGCATCTTCAGATCGAGCAGGATGACCGATGCCGGCATGCCCTGGCGCTGGAATTCGGCGCCGTCGCCGAAGAAGAAATCGAGCGCCTTCTGCCCGTCCGACAACCGGGTGAAGCCGTTCGTGAGCCCTGCGCGCCGCAGGTTGCGCTCGATCAGCGTAGCGTGGCCGTCGTCGTCCTCGATCAGGATGATTCCGACCGATTGGCCCACGCCGGCGCCCATAGCGGTATGCATTGTGTCCTTCCCTTTGTTCGATCAAGCGGCGGCGACCTGCGTGGTCGCCTCCGGTAGCGATAGATAGAACGTCGTCCCCTCGCCCTCGGCCGATTCGGCCCAGACGCGGCCGCCATGTCTCTCGACCATACGCCGCACGAGCGCGAGCCCGATGCCCTCGCCCGCGGCGATGTTGCCGTGCAGCCGCTGGAACGCGTTGAACAGCCGCGGCATCGCAGCCGTCGGAATACCGAGACCGTTGTCCTTCACATAGAAAACGCGCAGCGAACGCACCCCCGGCGCCGCGGGCAACGTGCCGACCTCGATGCGCCCCGGGCGATCCGGGTTCAAATAATTGATCGCATTGCCGATCAGGTTCGCGAAAACCTGCTCCAGCGCCGTCGGATCCCCCCAAACGGCGGGCAGCTCTTGTACCACGATCTCGGCGTTGCAGGCACGAATCGAAGCCTGCATCGCATCGAGCACGTGGCGCACGAGCGTGCTGACATCGACCTCCTGCCGCCGATACTCCACGCGCCCGACGCGCGAAAGCCGCAGCAACGAATCAATGATATGCGCCGCGCGCAGCACCGCACTCTGCAAGTAACGCAGGGCCTCGCCGATATCCTCGTCGATCAGGCGCTCGACACGCTCGCGCTCCTCGCGCGCCAGCGCCGACGAGCGAACCGCCTCGCGCAGATCGTCGCAGGCATGCGTCAGTTCCTTCGAAAACCCTTGCAAATTCACCAGCGGCGCACGCAAATCGTGCGACACGCTGTAAATGAACATTTCGTTTTCCTGGGTCTGCTGGTGCAGCGTCTCGTTCGTCCGCGCAAGCTCGTCGGCGCGCCTTGTCAGGTCGCTCTGGAATCGCGCCTGCATGCGCTCCGATTCGAGCAGCCGGCGGCTCGTGGCATGCAGGATCTCGTCCAGTTGGGCAATTTCGTCATCGCCGGCCGAAGGCGGTCCGAGCGGCTCGTTCTCCGCCAGCCGCGTGGCATTTTCCGACAGCCGCGCCAAGCGGCCGCGCAGCCCGCGCGTGAACAGGAACACGGCGATCGTCGTCATCAGCAGCGAACCGATCACGGCCGCGGCCGTCAGCTGTTGTTGCTGCGCAAGCGCTGCCGCAGCCTGCTCGGAACGCTCCGTGTCGGTGCGCAACTCGGCAGCCTGGAACGCGGCGACCTGCGCCCGGAACCGGTCGATCACATCGATCGCCCCCTGGTTGCGAAAGCGCTGTTGCAGGTCGTCGTTGCGCCCGTTACGCAGCAGATCCTGCACGCGGTCCGACCACTGACGGTACGCCTGAACGGTCTGGCGGATCTGCGCCGCCCGCTCGACCTGGGCCGGACTGTCCGCGATCAGATCGACGAGTCTATCTATATTGCGATCGAGCTCGATCCACAGCGTGACGGGCGTCGACGAAGTCCGGTCGCCGCGCAGCACCGCCCCGCGCAGCCGGACGGCCTCGATCAGCACGGGTTCGAGGATCGCACTGGTCTGGCGCAGCACGTCCTTGCTGTGCAGCGACCATTGCTCGGCCCGCTCGGCATCCGCTTGCGCCTTCACGAGGCCCGACAGCAGCGCGACTTCGAACAGCGTCGGAATCGCGATCAGCAATAGCCCTTTCGTTGTCAGTCTCATGCGCAATCAATAGGGTTCGGAACCGAGCCGGCTCAAAATCCGGCAACCGGAAACATTATGTCGGCGTTTGCTGAGAATGACAAAGCACTACGCGGCCGGGCCCCCAGCGGGAACCTCGGCCGCGCTTTTCGTCAAAGGCACGGAAAACCTACGTCTTGAGCCGATAACCGGTCCGGAAAATCCAGATAACGATCCCCATCAAAATTGCAAGAAAAAGAAACGTCATCGCGAGGCTGATGCCGACGTGGACGTCGGCGATATCGTAGAAGCTCCAGCGGAAGCCGCTGACCAGATAGACAACGGGGTTCGCCAGCGCGACTTTTGCCCAAAACGGCGGCAGGATATCGATCGAATAGAAGCTGCCGCCCAAAAATGTCAGCGGCGTGACGATCAGAAGCGGGATGACCTGCAGCTTCTCGAACCCGTCGGCCCAGATCCCGATGATGAAGCCGAGCAGGCTGAACGTGATGGACGTCAGGATCAGAAACAGCACCATCCAGCCCGGATGCGCGATCCGCAGCGGCACGAACAAGGCGGCGGTGATCATGATGATGACGCCGAGCATGACCGATTTCGTCGCCGCCGCGCCGACGAAGCTTACAACGAGCTCAAGATAAGACACGGGCGCAGACAACAGCTCGTAGATGGTGCCCGTGAATTTGGGGAAGTAGATGCCGAACGACGCATTGGCAATGCTTTGCGTCAGCAGCGAAAGCATGACGAGGCCAGGCACGATGAAGGCGCCATAGCTGATACCGTCGATCTCGCGGATGCGCGCCCCGATCGCCGCGCCGAACACGACAAAATAGAGCGAAGTCGAAATCACGGGCGAAATCACGCTTTGCATCAGCGTGCGCCAGGTGCGAGCCATCTCGAATGCGTAGATGGCGCGAATCGCGTGGTAGTTCACATCTCCTCCGTTCGGACCGGATTTGTGCGCACGTCGGCGCCGGGCGAGCTCGCATGCACGAGGTCGACGAAGATATCCTCGAGCGAGCTTTGCGTCGTGTGCAGATCCTTGAACTGGATGCTCGCCGCGTCGAGATCGCGCAGCAGCTTGACGATGCCGGCCCGCTCGCTCTGTGTGTCGTCGTAGGTGTAGGTGAGCGCCATGCCGTCGTGCGCAAGCTCGAGCCCATAGCCGGCCAGTTGCGCCGGTACGGCCGCGAGCGGCGCATCGAGCTGCAGCGTCAACTGCTTCTTGCCGAGCTTGCGCAGCAATTGCGCCTTCTCTTCGACAAGGATGATCTCGCCTTTGTTGATGACCCCGATGCGGTCCGCCATCTCCTCGGCTTCGTCGATGTAGTGCGTCGTGAGAATGATCGTCACGCCGCGCGTGCGCAGCTGCTGCATGAGCTGCCACATATCGCGGCGCAGCTCGACGTCGACCCCCGCGGTCGGTTCGTCCAGGAACAACAACTGCGGCTCGTGGGCGAGCGCCTTGGCAATCAGCACGCGCCGCTTCATCCCGCCCGACAGCGTCATGATCTGATTGTTGCGTTTTTCCCACAGTGACAGCGAACGCAGCACTTTTTCGATGTGCACCGGGTCGGCACGCTTGCCGAACAGCCCGCGCGTGAACGACACGGTGGCCCAGACGGTTTCGAACGCGTTCGTCGTCAGCTCCTGCGGCACGAGCCCGATCAGTGAGCGCGCACGCCGATAGTCCTTGACGATGTCGTGACCGTCGACACACACGGTGCCCGCACTCGCCCGGACGAGACCGCACACGGTGCCGATCAACGTGGTCTTGCCCGCACCGTTCGGGCCGAGGAGCGCGAAGATTTCGCCCCGCTGGATCTCGAGATTGACGTCCTTGAGCGCGCAAAAGCCCGACGCGTAAGTCTTCGAGAGATGGGAGATGGAGAGGATCGGTTGCATGATGCGCGACGATAGCAGAACCCGTCCGGCACTGCTTGGAGCCCGTCACTACCGCGATGCAGCACCCCGGCCATACAGCGCGGGCCTGCGGCCCGACGCAGAAAAAAAAATGGCGCCACGTTGCCGTGGCGCCATAAAGAAGTTCTAGCCATTCCGAGGGCCGTGCTAGAACCTGAGAGACGGTATTTCGTCACACGCGGATCAGCCAAAACGTCGGCCGGCGATCGACACAGCACCGCGTTCGGTGCCTCGTTCCGAAATGAGGTTCCATTTTTTACTTTTCCGCTGCCCAAGTCAAGATAAATTTTTCCGAATCGCTAACAGGTTGACCCAGGTCGGAAACGATTTCATCCTACGAAATCGGTAATTTTTGCATCAGTATCAACCCGAATCGCCTCAGAGCCGATAACCGCTCAGCAATGATCTGAAATAAAGTTTCAAAAAACTGTCATCGAGGTATCGTGTCGACATCTGTCCAACCATCAGGACCTGCTCTGAAGATCAAAGACAAGGAAGGCTCCGGCGACGAAGTCATCGCCCTCGCGCGCGGCCTGACCGTGCTGCGCTGCGTCGCCGTCGCGGACGCCCCCGTCAGCAACCGGGAGTTGGCCGAACTCACCAGCATTCCGAAGCCAACCGTCTCACGCATCACCGCCACGCTCGTCGGCGCCGGCTTTCTCTTTCAGGTACCCGACAGCGAGCGCTTCGTGCTGACGGCGGCCGTGCTCGAACTCAGCAACGGGTTTCTGCGCAATTTCGATATTCGCGCGCGCGCCCGCCCGCTGCTCAACGCACTGGCCGAGCGCACGTCGCTGTCGGTGCACCTTGCCACGCGCGACCGGCTCGATATGGTGGCCATCGACGTCATACGCCCTCGCACGGCCGTGCTCGTGTCGCGACTCGAAGTCGGCTCGCGCATGGATATCGCGCGCACGGCCGTCGGCCGCGCCTATCTGGCCGTACTCACCGAAGCGGAACGCAACGGGCTCATGGCCGGTCTGCAGGCCGTCTCGGGCGACCAATGGCCGCAACTGCACGCACGCCTCAGCGCTGCGCTCGACGAAACGCGCGCGCAAGGCTTCGCCATTGCTACCGGCGAATGGCACGAAGGGCTCAATGCGATCGCGGCCGGTTTCATCGGACCGTCGGGCGAGCGCTACGCCGTCAACTGCGGCGGCGCCGCGCACCTCTGCCCCCGCGAATGGCTGATCGAACACGCAGCCCCGGCGCTCATCGAATGCGTCGGACAGATCGTCAAGGAAATCGGCGGCGCGCCCGGCGTGCGGCTCGACGATTGAACAGCCGACGGCAGCCGTCCGCCGTCTCTGTCTCTGTCTCTGTCTCTGTAACGCCGGTAATTCGCTGAAAAATACCTGACTGGACTCGGCGCGAGCGCGGGACGTAGCATCATGCATCGGCGTCTTCGCGCAGTCGACGCGCGCCCCCCTTGCGGCGCCTCGCGCTACCCTCTTTCTCGCGAAGCGGCCGACGGCAACGCGCTCGCGCGGTTTCGCGCGTGCGTCGCGTGCGCCCGGCAGGCTGCTTGCGACGCCGCCAGCCAGCGCCCGCGTCCGCCGCCCGATTCCGTTTTTTCGTATTCATTCCGCACAGATCCGATGGCCGAACAAGAACACCGTAAAGCGCCCGAACACCCCGCTGCGCCCGCCACGCCTGCCTCGGGCGATGCCGGCCCGTCCGCCGGCGCCGTGCCACGTAGGGGGGGACGCACGCTCACGCTCGGATTGGCCGCGATCGTCATCCTTGCCCTCGTGATCTGGCATCCGTGGAACCGCGGCGGCACCGGCACGAGCGGCGGAACGCCTGCCGGCCACGGCGCACACGCGGGCCGTGGCGCCATGGCCAATGCGCCGCAGCCTGTCCATGTCGCAACGGCCGCGAGCGGCGAGATGCCGATCGTGCTGACCGCGCTCGGCACCGTCACGCCGCTCGCCACCGTGACCGTCAAGACCCAGCTCGCCGGCACGCTCCAGAGCATCGCTTTCAGCGAAGGTCAGACGGTCAAGCGCGGGGACCTGCTCGCGCAGATCGACCCGCGCCCCTATCAGATCTCGCTCGAAAACGCCCAAGGCGCGCTCGCGAAGGACACCGCGCTGCTGCAAACGGCACGCACCGATCTCAAACGCTATCAGACGCTGCTCGCTCAGGATTCGATTGCGAGCCAGCAGGTCGACACGCAAGCTTCGCTCGTCAAGCAGTATGAAGCGCAGGTGCAGTCGGACCGCGCAAACGTCGACACGTACAAGCTCGATCTCACCTATGCACGGATCACGGCCCCTGTTTCGGGGCGCGTCGGGCTGCGTCAGGTCGATGCAGGCAACTATGTGACACCGTCCGATTCGAACGGCATCGTCGTCATCACGCAAATGCAGCCGATGAGCGTTGTCTTCACGACTTCGGAAGACAACCTGCCTGCGATCCTCAAGCGGCTCGCCGCCGGTGCGCAGCTGTCCACCACCGCCTACGACCGCAACAACACGATACCGCTCGAAACAGGGCACCTCGACACCGTCGACAATCAGATCGATACCGCAACGGGCACGATCAAGCTGCGCGCGCTGTTCGATAACAAGGCGCAGCTGCTGTTTCCGAATCAGTTCGTCAACGCGCGTCTCTTGATCGACACGCTCAAGGACGCCGTCATTGTCCCGAGCTCGGCGGTACTCAACGGTTCGTCCGGACCGTTCGTCTATGTCGTGAAGCCCGACAACACGGTCACCGTCCGGCTCGTGAAGCCGGGGCCCGTCGACGGCGAGCGCACGAGCATCGCATCGGGGCTCGCGATCGGCGAGCGCGTCGTGATCGACGGCTCCGACCGGCTGCGCGAAGGCGCCAAGATCACGACCCCGGCGCCGATCGCCGCGTCGGGCGCCGCTGCGGCCGGCGCCAGCGCACCGGCTCATGCGCATGCGGGCTCGGGTGCGCACCGCACGAAAGCAGGCCACGGCGCGCAGCCGCAGCCCTGAGCGAGGCGCCCGAACTGCATGAATCCGTCTCGCGCCTTCATCCTGCGCCCCGTCGGCACCGCACTGCTGATGGCGGCGATCATGCTCGTCGGCCTGGTCGCCCTGCGTTACCTGCCGATCTCCGCACTGCCCGAAGTCGATTACCCGACGATCCAGGTCCAAACGTTCTACCCCGGCGCCAGCCCCGAGGTCATGACGTCTTCAGTCACGGCACCGCTCGAGCGCCAGTTCGGCCAGATGCCGTCGCTGAACCAGATGGCCTCGCAAAGCTCGGCGGGCGCATCGGTCATTACGCTGCAATTCAGCCTCGACCTCCCGCTCGACGTTGCCGAACAGGAAGTGCAAGCCGCGATCAACGCGGCCGGCAATCTGCTGCCGGCGGACCTGCCCGCCCCGCCGATCTACGCGAAGGTGAACCCCGCCGACGCGCCGATCCTGACGCTCGCGCTGACATCGAAGACACTGCCGCTGACCGACATCCAAAGCCTCGCCGATACGCGGCTCGCGCAGAAAATTTCGCAGGTGGCCGGCGTGGGGCTCGTCAGCGTGAGCGGCGGCAACCGGCCCGCCGTGCGGATTCAGGCGAATCCGCTCGCGCTCGCGTCGTATGGCCTCAATCTCGATGATCTGCGCACGACGGTCGCCAACCTGAACGTCAACACCCCGAAGGGCAATTTCGACGGTCCGACGCGCAACTATGCGATTAACGCGAACGACCAGTTGACCGATGCGAGCGCGTACCAGAGCGCCGTCGTGGCCTACAAGAACGGCCGCCCGGTGATGCTGACCGACGTGGCGAAGATCATCGACGGCGCCGAGAACACGAAGCTCGGCGCCTGGGTCGGCACGCAGCAAGGCGTCGCACCGGCCATCCTGATCAATATTCAGCGACAACCGGGTGCCAACGTGATTCAGGTCGTCGACAGCGTGAAGGCGCTGTTGCCTCGCCTGCAGGCCACGTTGCCGGCCTCGGTCGACATGGCCGTCGTGACCGACCGCACGACGACGATCCGCGCCTCGGTGCGCGACGTGCAGTTCGAGCTCGCAATGTCGGTCGTGCTCGTCGTGCTCGTGATGTACCTGTTCCTTGCGAACCTCTACGCCACGGTGATCCCGAGCCTTTCGGTGCCGCTCTCGCTGATCGGCACGCTGGCCGTGATGTATCTGTGCGGCTTCTCGCTCGACAATCTTTCGTTGATGGCACTTACGATCGCAACGGGTTTCGTCGTCGACGACGCGATCGTCATGATCGAGAACATCGCCCGTTATGTGGAAGAAGGCGACACCCCCCTCGAAGCCGCATTGAAAGGCTCGAAGCAGATCGGCTTCACGATCATTTCGCTGACGGTCTCGTTGATCGCGGTGCTGATTCCGCTGCTGTTCATGGGCGACGTGGTCGGCCGCCTGTTCCACGAATTCGCGATCACGCTGGCCGTGACGATCGTCATCTCGGCCGTCGTCTCGCTGACGCTCGTGCCGATGATGTGCGCCAAGCTGTTGCGTCATACGCCGCCGCCCGAGAGCCACCGGTTCGAAGCAAAGGCGCACGCCGCCATCGACGCCGTCATCGCGCGCTATGCCGTCGCGCTCGAATGGGTGCTGGCGCGACGCGGCTCGACGCTCGTCGTGGCCGTGCTCACGCTCGTGCTGACGGGCCTGCTCTACGTCTTGATACCGAAGGGGTTCTTCCCGGTCCAGGATACAGGCGTGATCCAGGCGATCACGCAGGCACCGCAGTCGGTCTCGTATGCGTCGATGGCGCAGCGTCAGGAAGCGCTCGCGCAGGCGATTATGCGCAACTCGAATGTCGTCAGCCTGACCTCGTTCATCGGCGTGGACGGCGCGAACATCACGCTCAATAGCGGCCGCTTCCTCATCAATCTGAAACCGCATAGCGCACGCAGCGAAAGCGCAAGCGAGATCATCCGCGACATCGAGGCCGACGTGGCCGACGTGCCCGGCATTGCGCTTTACATGCAACCGGTGCAAGACCTGACGATCGATTCGACGGTCGCGCCGGCGCAATACCAGTTCATGCTGACGGATCCGAACGCCGACGAGTTCGCGACCTGGGTGCCGAAACTCATGGAGCGCCTGAAGAAGGTGCCCGAGCTGACCGATGTCGCCACCGACCTGCAGCAAAGCGGCCAGTCGGTGTATGTCGAAATCGATCGCGCGAGCGCCGCGCGCTTCGGCATCACGCCGGCCACCGTCGACAACGCGCTCTACGACGCGTTCGGTCAACGCATCATCTCCACGATCTTCACGCAGTCGAACCAGTACCGCGTGATTCTCGAAGCCGACCCCAAGATGCAGCATTACACCGATGCGCTCGGCGGCATCTATCTGCCTTCGTCGACTGCAACAGGCGGCCAGGTGCCGCTCACGGCGATCGCGAAGTTCATCGAGCGCCCCGCCCCGCTGCTCGTCACGCACCTCGGGCAATTCCCCGCCACGACCGTTTCGTTCAACCTTGCCCCCGGCGCCTCGCTCGGTGCCGCGGTCAAGGCCATCGAAGCGGCCGAGCGCGATATCGCGCTGCCCGCTTCGTTCCAGACGCGCTTCCAGGGTGCCGCGCAGGCATTCCAGGCCTCGCTCTCGAACGAGCTGTTCCTGATCCTGGCGGCCGTCGTCACGATGTATATCGTGCTCGGCGTACTCTACGAGAGCTTCATCCATCCGATCACGATTCTTTCCACGCTGCCATCCGCCGGCGTCGGCGCGCTGCTCGCGCTGATGATCTCGGGCCACGACCTCGACATCATCGGCATCATCGGGATCGTGCTCCTCATCGGCATCGTCAAGAAGAACGCGATCATGATGATCGACTTCGCACTCGAAGCCGAACGCGAGCAGGGGAAATCGCCGCGCGAGGCGATCTATCAAGCCTGTCTGCTGCGCTTTCGTCCGATCCTGATGACGACGATGGCCGCCCTGCTCGGCGCACTGCCGTTGATGCTCGGCACGGGCGTCGGGTCCGAGCTGCGACATCCGCTCGGGATTGCGATCGCCGGCGGCCTCGCCGTGAGCCAGTTGCTCACGCTGTTCACGACGCCTGTCATCTATCTCTGCTTCGATTCGCTCGCGCGCCGCCTGCGCGAACGGTTCGGCGGCGGCGCCTCGCATGCGGGCGCCGGTGCGGGCGAGCCGTGACGGAGCGCGCCAGATGAATCTCTCGCGCCCGTTCATCGCACGCCCCGTTGCGACCACGCTGCTCGCGATCGGCATCGCACTGGCCGGTCTCTTCGCGTTCGGCAAGCTGCCCGTGGCGCCGCTGCCGCAGGTCGATTTCCCGACGATCTCGGTCACGGCAAGCCTGCCCGGCGCGAGCCCCGATACGATTGCGACGAGCGTCGCGAGTCCGCTCGAGCGGCACCTCGGGCAGATCGCCGATGTAAGCGAAATGACGTCGATGAGCTCGGTCGGGACTACACGCATCACGTTGCAGTTCGGCTTGTCGCGCAATATCGACGGCGCCGCGCGCGACGTGCAGGCCGCCATCAACGCCGCGCGCGCCGATCTGCCTGCGAGCCTGCGCAGCAATCCGACGTACCACAAGGTCAACCCGGCTGACGCGCCGATTCTCGTGCTCGCGCTGACCTCGCCGACGATGACGGCGGGCCAGCTCTACGATGCCGCGTCCACCGTGCTTCAGCAAGCGCTGTCGCAGGTCGACGGCGTAGGCGAAGTCGATGTGAGCGGCTCGGCGAACCCGGCCGTGCGCGTCGAACTCGAACCGCAGGCCCTTTTCCACTACGGTATCGGCCTCGAAGATGTGCGCGCTGCACTCGCGTCGGCCAACGCGAACAGCCCCAAAGGCGCGATCGACTTCGGCGCTCGGCGGGTCCAGCTCTATACCAACGACCAGGCCAAGAAAGCGTCGCAATACAAGGATCTCGTCGTTGCCTACCGCAACGGCGCAGCCGTCAAGCTCTCCGATCTCGGCGAAGTCGTGGATTCGGTCGAGGACCTGCGCAATCTCGGCCTCATGAACAACCAACGCTCGGTACTCGTCATCCTCTACCGTCAGCCGGGCGCGAATATTGTCGATACGGTCGACCGCGTCGTCGGCATGATCCCGCAGCTCAAGGCCTCGCTGCCGGCCGCTATCGACGTGACGCCCGTCGCCGATCGCTCGACGACGATCCGCGCCTCGCTCAAGGACACCGAGCGCACACTGTTGATCGCGGTCACGCTCGTCGTGACCGTCGTCTTCGTCTTCCTGCGCAACTGGCGCGCGACACTGATTCCGAGCGTGGCGGTACCGATCTCGATCATCGGCACGTTCGCGGCGATGTACCTGCTCGGCTTCTCGCTCGATAACCTCTCGCTGATGGCACTGATCGTCGCGACGGGGTTCGTGGTGGATGACGCGATCGTCGTGCTCGAAAACATTTCGCGCCATATCGAGGCGGGCGTGCCGCGAATGCGCGCAGCCTATCTCGGTGCCCGCGAGGTTGGCTTCACGGTGATGTCGATCAGCATCTCGCTGGTCGCCGTTTTCCTGCCGATCCTGCTGATGGGCGGCATCGTCGGTCGTCTGTTCCGCGAATTCGCGCTGACGCTCTCGCTCGCGATCGCCGTCTCGCTCGCCGTATCGCTGACCGTCACGCCGATGATGTGCTCGCGGCTCCTGCGCGAGCCGCACGAAGCGCACGAGGAAGGACGCCTCGCGCGTTGGCTCGAGCGCGGCTTCACGCGGCTCGCGGACAGCTACGCTCGCACGCTCGGCTGGGCGCTCTCGCACCCGCTTCTCGTCCTGCTTGTGTTGATCGGTACGATCGCGCTGAACGGCTACCTGTACTACGTGGTGCCGAAGGGCTTCTTTCCGCAGCAGGATACCGGGCGTCTGATCGGCGGCATCATGGCCGATCAAAGTACGTCGTTCCAGGCGATGAAGGTCAAGTTCGCCGAGATGATGAGTATCGTCAAAGCGAACCCGGCCGTGCAGAACGTGACCGGTTTCACGGGCGGCCGACAGACGAATTCGGGCTTCATGATCGTGTCGCTCAAACCGAAGAGCGCGCGCAAACTCTCCGCCGACCAGGTCATCGCGCAGTTGCGCGCCCCGCTTTCGAACGTGGCCGGCGCGCAGACGTTCCTGCAAGCGGTCCAGGACATCCGCGTCGGCGGGCGCGCTTCGAACGCGCAGTACCAATACACGCTGCTCGCCGATTCGACGCCCGACCTCTATCTCTGGGGGCCGAAGATCACGGAGGCGCTCAAGCGCCGCCCGGAACTTGCCGACGTCAACTCCGACCAGCAGCAAGGCGGCCTGGAAGCCATGGTCACGATCGACCGCACCAACGCCGCCCGGCTCAAGATCACGCCTTCGCAGATCGACAACACGCTCTATGACGCGTTCGGTCAACGGCAGGTCTCGACGATCTATAACCCGCTCAACCAATACCACGTGGTGATGGAAGTCGCGCCACGCTACTGGCAGGACCCCGAAATGCTCAAGCAGATCTATGTGAGCACATCGGGCGGCAGCGCGGGCGGCTCGCAATCGACCAATGCCGTGGCCGGGACCGTCACGTCGCCGGCTGCGGCAAAGACCACGGCCAAGACAGCGGGCGGCACGGCATCGAGCGCAACCACGGTTGCGGCCGACAGTGCACGCAATCTGGCAAACAATTCGATCGCCGCGACGGGCAAGGCGGGCGTGTCGACGGGCGCAGCCGTTTCGACGTCGCGCGAAACGATGATTCCGCTGTCCGCAGTCGCATCGTTCGGCCGCAGCAATACGCCGCTGTCGGTCAATCACCAGGGGCAGTTCGTGGCGTCGACGATCGCGTTCAACTTGCCGGCGGGCAAGTCGCTATCGGACGCCACGCGCGCGATCGACGAAACGATGGCCCAGCTCGGCGTACCGGCGACGATCCACGGCGCGTTTTCAGGCACGGCGCAGGCATTCCAGCAATCGGCCTCCGACATGCCGCTCTTGATTCTCGCGGCGCTGGCCGCCGTCTATATCGTGCTCGGGATGCTCTACGAGAGCTATATCCATCCGATTACGATTCTCTCGACGCTGCCTTCGGCCGGTGTCGGCGCCCTGCTCGCGCTGCTGCTGTTCCAGACGGAGTTCAGCATCATCGCGCTGATCGGCGTGATTCTGCTGATCGGTATCGTCAAGAAGAACGCGATCATGATGGTCGACTTCGCCATCGAGGCGTCGCGGCAAGGGCTCTCGTCTCGCGAGGCGATCCATCGCGCCTGCCTGCTGCGCTTCCGCCCGATCATGATGACGACTTGTGCCGCACTGCTCGGCGCGCTGCCGCTTGCGTTCGGCAACGGCGAAGGCGCCGAGCTGCGCGCGCCGCTCGGGATCTCGATCGTCGGCGGGCTCATCGTGAGCCAGCTGCTGACGCTCTATACGACGCCCGTCGTCTATCTCTACATGGATCGGCTGCGTACGCGTTGGGCGAACCGCGGCGCGCGTCGCCTGCCGGGCGGCGCAGGCGGCTGAACTAGCGCGTGGGGCCCTCGAACGGGCTGATCGTGGCCCGGTCGAGCGGTAAAGAGGCACGGCCGGTCGCCGGCTCCGGATCCCGCGCGGAAAACTCGACTCGGACAGGACCCGTGCCGCTCGCTTCGTCATGCAAACAATTTTCGGCGGCAGCGTTGCAGCTCGCGCGTGCTTCGATCGGGCAGAACGGCGAGCCGTTCGATCCGCGGCCGTTCAGCGAAACATAGCGCCTGCCGTTCGCGCGCTGCATATAACCGAGCTTGCACACTCCCTGCAGGATGCGGTCGCGCCAAACGGTCACCTCCCAGACAGCCACCGCAGGGTCTGTCCGGCATTCGGCAATGGCCTGCCACCACGACGCCTCCTCGAGCGGCCCCTTGATCGTCTCGCCTGGCTCGAGTTCTCCCCCCTGGAACG